>JACROP010000015.1 GCA_016214385.1 Nitrospirota bacterium | reverse complement strand
TTAAAGTCATTCCTGCACCGTGTCGTCCTTCCTGCGAAAGCAGGAATCCATGCACGGGGTAAACTTCAGCAGGAATCCAGACGCCGTCCCCCGATTTAATCGGGGGAACTATTCATATAAGGAACTGGTTTCCAGTTTACACGGGAATGACAACTTATAAAATTACTAATTTTTTTATCGGACACTATTGCCATCCCTGGCAAAGGGGGTCAAATCTTTACAGCCTGTTGCTCAGGGCCTTAATCTCCTCTAATTTTTTTCTGGCGGCGCCTGAGTCTATTGCCTCTGCTGCTTTTTCTATGCCTTCTTTAAGGGTTTTTACTTTTCCCCCTGCTACAAGGGCAGCAGCGGCATTGATGGCTGCTATGTCTCTCCTGGGGCCTTTCTCACCTCGCAATATGGCAAGTATTATTCTGGCATTTTCTTCAGTATTTCCGCCGAGAAGGTCTTCCCTCCGGGCCCTTTTAAGACCAACGTCTTCGGGTGCGATATAGTATGTGTCAACCCGTCCATTATTTAGCTCTGAAATCTTTGTTGCATCCGTAACAGTTATTTCATCAAGGCCATCCTCTCCATGAACTATAAAGGCATGCCTTGCTCCGAGGTTGCCGAGGACCAGAGCTATTGGCTCTGTAAGCTCATCTGAATACACGCCTAAGACCTGTCTTTCTGCCCCTGCAGGGTTTGTAAGTGGGCCAAGGATATTAAAGATTGTCCTGATGCCCATTTCTTTCCTCGGGCCAATGGCGTACTTCATCGCAGGATGAAAAAGCGGTGCAAATAGAAAACCAAAACCTGTTTCCTCCAGACATCTCTCGACTTTCTCAGGAGGAAGGTCTATCTTCACGCCAAGCGCCTCAAGCACATCAGCGCTCCCGCAGCGGCTTGATACTGACCTGTTTCCATGTTTTGCCACAGGCACTCCACAGGCAGCCACGATTAATGCCGATGTTGTGGAGATGTTGAATGTATGTGCCATATCCCCTCCTGTGCCGCATGTGTCAACTGTATCTTTTGGAGCCCTGATTTTTGTTGCCTTTTCCCTCATTATTTTTGCTGCACCTGTTATTTCCTCGACTGTCTCTCCCTTTATCCTCAGAGCTGTGAGAAAGGATGCAATCTGTGCGTCAGTGGCCTGACCTTCCATTACGTCTCTCATGGCATTCATCATCTCTTCTTCTGAAAGGTGTATGTCATCTGCAAGGAGCTTTATAGCCTCTTTAATCATTGCTGCCTCCAGCAGTAGGGGCGCGCCCTTGTATTCTTAATTTCAGAAAGTTTCTTAGAAGGTCTTTGCCAACCCTTGTGAGGATTGACTCAGGGTGGAACTGCACACCTTCGATTATGTGTTCTTTATGCCTGACGCCCATGATTTCACCTTCCTCTGTCCAGGCTGTAATGTCAAGGCAGTCAGGCAAGGTTTCTTTTTTAATTACAAGAGAATGATACCTCGTTGCCTCAAAGGGATTTGGAAGGTTATTAAAAATTGTTCTTCCATCATGATGAATCATTGAAGTCTTTCCGTGCATGAGCCTCGGTGCATTTATAATATCCCCTCCAAAGGCCGCACCAATTGCCTGGTGTCCGAGGCAGACGCCTAAGATCGGGATTTTGCCTGCGAAATGCCTGATTACCTCAATCGATATGCCTGCTTCGTTGGGTGTGTATGGGCCGGGAGAAATTACTATATTTTCAGGCCTCACGTCTTCAATTTCTGCAATGGTAATTTTATCGTTTCTGAACACCCTTATGTCTTCGCCAAGCTCGCCGAGGTACTGGACGAGGTTGTATGTAAAAGAATCATAATTATCTATTACTAATAACATATGTTTTTCCCTTTCTTAACTTAAATTATTCTCAGCCATCTCTATTGCCTTGAACATCCCCTGTGCCTTATTTACAGTCTCTATGTACTCCTTTTCAGGCTCTGAATCAGCCACTATGCCGGCGCCTGCCTGCACATATGCCTTTTTATTTTTAAATAGTATAGTCCTGATTGTGATGCACATATCCATATTTCCTGAGAAACTGAAATAACCCACAGAGCCTGCATATGGTCCTCGCCTTGTTGGTTCAAGCTCTTCTATTATTTCCATTGCCCGTATCTTGGGAGCGCCTGAGACAGTCCCTGCAGGGAAGGATGCCCTCAGGACATCAAAGGCATCAAGCCCTTTGCTAAGGCAGCCTTCAATATTAGAGACAAGGTGCATGACATGGGAGTACTTTTCAACTGTCATCAGCTCGGTCACCTTTACAGAGCCTGTATCTGATACCCTGCCTACATCATTTCTGCCGAGGTCGACAAGCATGATATGTTCTGCCCTTTCCTTAGGGTCGGCCTTCAGGTCTTTTTCTAAGACATCCTCCTCCTCCTCAGTTGCTCCCCTTTTTCTGGTCCCGGCTATTGGCCTCAATTCAATTCTGTCACCCTCCAGCCTCACGAGTATTTCAGGAGAAGAACCTACAAGAGTGGTCTTGCCTGTATCAATGTAATACATATACGGTGATGGATTAATAACCCTCAGTGCCCTGTAAACATTTACAGGGTGGGCCTCAACATCCCTCTGAAATCTCTGTGATACAACAACCTGGATTACATCTCCAGCCCTGACATATTCTTTGGCCTTTCTGACGGCATTAAGAAAATCCTCTTTCGAAAAATTTGAAGAGAGGGCCGCAGGTGCTTTTTTATTATTTTTAGGTAGAGGAGCCCTGCGGTGCAGTCTTTTTACTATCTCATCTATCTTCCTGCATGCTTCCTCGTATGCGTCCTTCGGGTTTTTGCCTTCAACATATGCATTTGATACTACCTTTATCTTCTGGGCGAGACTGTCAAATACCAGGATAGTGTCTGTAAGCATCAAAAACAAATCAGGGAGGTTGAGCCCTTTGTGCCTGTAATCAGGCAGCTTCTCAAAATAACGGGATGTGTCATATCCCATATACCCGACAAGCCCTCCGAAAAATCTTGGAAGCCCTGGCATGAGAACAGGCCTGTATTTTTTTAATTCTTTCGAAATCACCTCGAGGGGGTCTTTCTCGAAACTGGTCTTCTCGATATGTTTCCCTCTTTTGATGGTGATGTTTCTTCCCTTTCCCTCAATTATCATTGAGGGATTGCTGCCGAGAAAGGAGTATCTTGCCCATTTCTCTCCTCCGACCACACTCTCGAGGAGAAAACGGTGCCTGCCTTTGATTTTAAGAAAGGCAGACACAGGGGTCTCAAGGTCAGCAAGTATTTCCCTGTAAACAGGGATGAGGTTTCCTTCTCTGGTTTTAGCTTCAAATTCCTTGAAATCAGGGTAAAGCATTTAGTATTATACTCTATAAGTCAGTTAAGAGTTAAGAGTTAAAAGTGAAAAGTTAAAAGTTTTTGTCATTCCGTGCTTGACTGAGCCTGCCCCGTACTTGATACGGGGGAATCCAGTCTTTTGTTTCTCTGGATTCCCGCTGGAGTTTACCCCGTACTCTGATACGGGGCGGGAATGACGTGAAATGATAACTTTTTACC
>JACROP010000014.1 GCA_016214385.1 Nitrospirota bacterium | reverse complement strand
GATGCTGTTATCTCAAGGTATGCTCCCACCTCAAGGTCTCCTGCTGTGAGTTCTATCTGGAGTTTTGTCTGGCTTATGAGTGTGAAGGGCCTTTGTATATTATTTATATAGACCGTTGTGTCATCAAAGAAACCCATGCCATAGACTGTGAGGGTCAATCCCTGTGTTCCTGCCATTGTCTCTAAGGGATCAAGGATTGATAGCTGGGGAACTGGGTTATTGACCTGAAGTGATACACTGTTTGATGTCCCTCCCTGAGGTTCAGGATTTACAACTGATATTTGGAATGTCCCTGTCTTAAGAAGCAGGTCTTTTGGAATTTTTGCATCCAGACGATGATTATCAACAAAAGTTGTTTCTAAAGTCCGGCCTTCAAAATATGCCTTCGATGCCTTGATGAACTTGTTTCCTTCAATGATAATGCTCGCCTCACTTCCCCTGTAAACTGTTGAAGGGTTCAGGGAGCTTATCTCAGGGACTGGATTTGGAAGCTGAATTAATGTGAGGCTGTCTGTCTCTTCATCGGTGACTCCTACTATGTTTGTGAAGTTGTTTGCTGCAACTCCTCTGGGTTTCTTGTTCAAAGAGTAATTCTCGATTATTTTCTCTGTATCAAGGTCAATGAGAAGAAGGCTTCTGTCTTCATCACAGATTACAAGGGCTCGGTTATCGAGTTGATTGATGGCAATATCTATGGGATGTTTCCCAACTTGAATGGTAGAAGTCTCCCAAGTCTGAAGATTTATGACTGTTATTGAGTTATCTTTCTCATTAACAACTGCTGCTATATGGGTCTCAGGATTTATGTCTATTGCCTGTGGTTTCTTTCCTACTGGAACTGTGCCTGTTACCTGATAGGTGTTGAGGTCAATTATTGAAACATTGTAGTCTTTTTCATTTACAACCAATGCAAGATTAAGGGTTGAGTCTATTGCTATATCCTTCGGTTCTCTGCCAACAGGGATGGTTCCTATTACACTATAATTCAACAGGTCAATCACAGAGACTGTGTCATCTTTATGATTTGCTACAAGGGCTGTATGGGTTAAAGAATTTACTGCTATGCCTTCTGGAGATTTGCCAACTGAGATTGTTGAGATTACTTGATAGTTTTTAAGGTCTATAACAGAGACAGTATCATCCTTACCGTTACTCACAAGGGCAATATTTAGCTCCCTATCAATGGCAACACCCTTTGGTTCTTTGCCAACAGTGATGGTTGAGATTACTGTTTGTGTATCAAGGTCAATTACAGAGACAACACCGTAGTTTTCAGAATGATGGCCGTGTCCCTCCTTTTCGCTGATAACAACTGCTTGGTTTGTAAATGGATTTATGACTATGCCATGAGGGTTGGTTTCGAGAGACATACCCATTGCATCGGCTTTTGTGTGAACACGGTCTTTGAAAGAAAAGACAATTAGGCTAACAACTAATAAAAGAAGAACAACACATTTCGAAGAACTATACTTTCTCACAGTAATCCCCCTATACAAATACAAAAATTAAAAAGGCCATAACAAGAATATGCTATGGCCTTCTGTCTAAACGGGTTCTATTCTGATAAGCCCTAAATTCTGTCTGTCTGTCTGTCTGTCTGTCTGTCTGTGCAAAGTAAATACCTCATTAACAGTAGATTAAATATTTTGGGAAAAATATAGAGGAGTTTAATAGAGTTGTCAAGAAGAATTTTTGAAAAAAATTAAAGTGTAAAACTCTCTGGCAGTCCTGAATTTGATTCAGGACTGATTTTATTAGATGTTGAAATAAACCTGTTCTGACGACAGGTCAGGATTCAGCATTACAAATTGCATTGTTTAAGAAGTTAGAGGGACCCTCTTTCCTATTTAAGTGATGGGAAATTAAGAACTTCTTACTTCTCACGCGTTAAGAAGTTTATCGAAAGGATATGACTTCAAGAAAGACAGGAACTCCGTAAGTGTGTGGGATGAATAATTCCCTTTATTATAAAGGAGAGAAAAATCCCTTACAAATTTTTCTTCCTTGATTGTGACTATCTTGAGGCTTCCATAGCGACTCTCCTTCTTTGCTGCCCACCTCGAAATTATAGATACTCCCATTCCATCCTCCACAGCGCCTTTTATTGCTTCGGTACTGCCGAGGATCAGGGATATTTTCAAATTCTGTGGCAGAATATCATACTTTGCAAGGTATTTCTCAACTACCTGTCTTGTCCCTGAGCCCTCCTCCCTGAATATAAAGGCTTCCTTTGGAAGTTCCGAGATTGATATGTTTGCATGTTTTGCCCAGGGATGTGTATGTGGCACAATGAGAATCAGTTCATCTAACAGGAGCCTCTCAACAATAATTTTCTGCCTGTTCACATCCCCTTCAACAAGCCCTACATCTATGTTGCCTGAACTCAATAACTCAACAATCCTCTTTGTATTTCCAATAAAAAGATGCACTTTAACCTTTGGATATTTTTTCCTGAAGTCCGCTATTACGCCAGGAAGCAGGTAATTACCAATTGTTGAGCTGGCTCCAATAGTCACACTGCCTTTTACAAGACCTGTAATCTCGCTTATCTCTTTCTCTGCCGATGAATAAAGGGAAAGGATTTCCTTTGCATATTTATAGAGTATCTCCCCTGGACGTGTAAGGGACACAGCGCTACTTGAGCGGTCAAAAAGCTTTATCCCGTACAACTCTTCGAGGGCCTGTATCTGAAGACTTACTGCAGGCTGGGTGAGGTGAATAATTTCAGAGGCTTTTGAAAAACTCTTTGTCTCAGCAACTGTGCAAAAGACTCTTAATTTATGGTCATCCATAGTAATTTAAAAATAGTCTAACAATTTAACAGCCAAAAAGTCCACTCACTTACCTGTCACTCTCCTCGCCTGCTTTGTCCCGATGCTTCGGGATCGCTGCTTTTGCAAGTGAATCGGCCTCTCTGTTTAACTCTCTCGGTATGTGATTCAACTCGTAACTGTCAAAACCCTTCAAGAGTATCTGAACCTTTCTCCACAAGGGCCAAAGGTTTTGACTCTTTACTCTGTAAAGTCCTTTAAGCTGTTTAACGAGGAGCTCGGCGTCGAGAAAAATTTTTATCCTCTTTGCTCCCAAAACACTTGCCTCCTCAAGCCCTCTTATTAAGGCAGAATACTCTGCAAAGTTATTGGTCGCAACTCCTATGTATTCGGACAACTTATAAATTTTATTATTACTTATAATAACAACCCCAACACCGGAATTCCCAGGGTTACCACTGGATGCACCATCACAATAAATCACGAAGGAATTTTTCTTGTAAATGTTGTTCAATTAATCTCCCTCAAGATTGCCTGCAGAAAAATACAAAATCCTGTTACAGTGGGAGCATGTAAGAATGGAGTCGTTATTTTTTATATCGTTATAAAGCTGGGGCGGGATGTTCATATGGCAGCCCGTACACACTTCATCCTTTGTCTGCACTACAGCCAATCCTTTTTTAGAATTAATTAGACTCATATATCTTTCGTAAATCTCCTCATCTATAATTCTGACCAGCTCTCTTCTTTTTATTTTATAATCTTCCATATCTCTGTGCAGCACCATCTTATCTTCTTCGAGTTTTTTCTCCTCAGTAGCAAAAGCTGCTTCGGCTTCTTTTACTTTTGTTTCCTCTTTTTTAAGTTCCGCTGTCAGGACATCGAGGGCCTCCATGGCTGAAATAATTTCATCCTCGATTTGATACTTCTCTTTTTCCGCCCTCTCTATTTCTTTAAGATGTGCCTGATATTCTTTATTGGTCTTAATCTCAGAAGCCCTCGCTTTCAGCTTTTTAACTTTTTCCTGCGCCTCCTCTAACCCTCCTTCTTTCTGCTTTTTTTTCCTGTTGAGTTCCTCGTATTTTATTTTTACTTTTTCAAAGGCAGCATGTGCGTCCTTCAATGGAGCTTTAGCCTTTTCTATTTTCCTGGGCAGTGCTTCTATCTTATCCGCTATTGAAAGAATAGCGGTATCAACCCCCTGAAGATTCACCAGAAGCCTGAGATGTTCATTCACCTTTTCCTCCAGCAAAAATAACTACTCACTGAGCCTCTTGGGCTCGACCCTGCGTTACGTGACAGCTTTTATAATTACCTCTACCGATAACTGCTCGACTGGTGGGCCCACCAGGGTTCGAACCTGGGACCAACCGGTTATGAGCCGGTAGCTCTTCCAGCTGAGCTATGGGCCCGAATTTAGCTAACGTATAGTTCTTAATGAAATTTTATTCTAAAGGAGGAGAAAAAGTAAACCCTATGGGTTCTCGATAAAACTTTTAAGCCATCTACTTCTTGCAGGATGCCTCAATTTTCTCAGAGCCTTGACCTCTATCTGTCTTATTCTCTCTCTTGTAACATCGAACTCCTGTCCTACCTCTTCGAGTGTGTGGGATGAGCCATCCCCTATGCCAAAACGTTTTTTTATAATCTCGGCCTCTTTCAGGGTCAGTGTACCAAGAATCTTTTTTATCTGTTCCTGTAAATCACCCTGAATAGCAGTGTCCAGCGGAGAAAGAGTGACCTTGTCTTCAATGAAATCCCTCAGGTGACTGTCCTCTTCTTCCCCAACCGGCGTTTCTAAGGATATAGGTTCTTTGGATATTTTAAGGATAGCCCTTACTTTATCAATCGGCATACCCATTCTCTTGGCTATCTCTTCAGCACCCGGCTCTTTCCCCAGTTCCTGTACAAGTTCTCTGGAAATCCTTGTAAGTCTATTCATCGTCTCCACCATATGCACGGGTATCCTTATTGTCCTTGCCTGATCTGCGAGGGCCCTTGTAATAGCCTGCCTTATCCACCACGTAGCATACGTGCTGAATTTATATCCCCTCTTATATTCAAATTTATCAACAGCCCTCATTAGACCAATATTCCCCTCCTGTATGAGGTCGGAAAGGTTGAGCCCTTTACTCATATACTTTTTTGCTATACTGACGACAAGCCTGAGGTTTGCCTCCACAAGAATCTTTTTCGCTTCCTGAACATCTTTTTCACCTTCCTCGAGAAGCCTCAAAGCCTTCTTCATTTCAGAACCCGGGAGACCAAAATTTGACTCTATCTGGAACATCTCTTTTTTCAGGCTCTTATATTCCCTGGAGAGCTTTTCAATCTCCTCGCGTCTCTTGCCTGTCAGTTTCTCGAGGCGGCAGAACTTGCCTTCATCTTCAAGTTCTTCAAGGGGCCTTTTAATCTTTTTATGGATGCTGTTAATCCTCCTGTTAATCTCATCCATTCGCACCACAGATTTTTTAAATTGCTGGGATAATGCCTCCACTACTTCTTCTTTTAAATTTAGCTCTAACATTTTGCTTACTGTATCGTATCTGTTAGTTTTAAGTTCATTTATTATTTGCTTTCGCGTCGTAGCGTTTGATTCCTGCTCAAACTTCCTGAGATAAAATTTTCTCCTGAGGTGTAAGCTTCTGATATTTTTAACTGTATTCAAAAATCTTTCGATTACTTCTCTCTCTTCTTTTTCAGGCTCTTCCTCCCAGACCGAAACTACACCTCTTATATCAGCTTCTGATCGCCTGAGCATATCAGCAAAGGAGAAAATCTTCCTCATTGTAAAGGGCAGAGTAAAAATTACTCTCGCTATTTTCTTTTTTCCCTCCTCTATCCTTTTGGCCACTTCTACCTCGCCCTCTTTAGTAAGCAGAGGGACTACACCCATTTCCCTGAGGTATATCTTTATCGGATCATCAATTATTATTTCCTTTTCATATTCGTATCGTGGTTCGGGCTCTTCGATAAGCTCTTCTTCGATCTTTTCTTCGAGTATTTCTCCGTATTTTTCATCTTCAAGGTCAAAGATATCAAAGTGCTCTGTCATAGCCTTACCTCTTTAAGGAGTTTCTGTTTTTCCAATAGAAGCGCCTTTAATGCCTCACCATCTTTTCTGGATTCAGCCTCTTTTATTCTATCTTGAAGGTCGTGCAGTACACATGCAAGCCTTTTACTCTTGAGGTGCTGGAGGCAATCTTCAAAGGTCTTATCTGGATCCTCAATGTCCTCCTTGAAAAAAAGCTCCGCAAGCAAGGCCTTCTCATTCCCGTCACACTGAGAAATCAAGACGTCATACTCTGTTAAGCCACCCTTAATCTTTTTAAAGATGTTTTTACTGACAGGATCATCGAAATCTTCCTCGGAAAGGAGTCTTGCCCTTTCCGGAGATTTAAGAACTAATTGCAGGATGTACTCTTCATGCTTAGGTATCTGGCCTGTCTTTGTGGATATATCCTTATAAGCTGTCGACTGCCGACTCCCGACCCTCGACTGTCTTTTAAGTTCCTCTCGTAAAAAAAGTTCATTTATTTTAAGTTTCTCAGAGAGGGTCTTTATATAATGTCCCTGGAGCATGCGGTCGGGTATCTTTGAGATTACATCAAGGGCCTCACGCGCAACCACAAGCCCTTCATTTTTCCTGTCCGCAAGAAAGAAATCCACGAAAGACTTTGCCCCATCTAACAAAGCCTTGAAGGCTTCGGCGCCTTTTTTTCTGAGAAAACTATCAGGGTCTTCTCCTTGAGGTAGAAGTAAGACCCTTACATCAAAATTACACTCAAAAAGGACACTTAGCGCCCTTT
>JACROP010000013.1 GCA_016214385.1 Nitrospirota bacterium | reverse complement strand
ATGCCGTCCTCAATGAATTTCTTGGCATTATCCCAGGCACCACCGCCGCTTGTCATGGCTGTTGCCTGGAAAAGCCCTGTAATAATACTTCCGATAAGAACTCCACCGAGGGCCTCCCTGCCTAAAAGAAAACCGACGATTATCGGTGCTGCAACTGGAATAAGGGCAGGAACCATCATCTGCTTGATTGCACCCTTTGTAACGATATCAACACACCTGCCATACTCAGGTTTACCTGTGCCCTCCATAATTCCCTTTATCTCACGGAACTGTCTCCTCACCTCTTCCACTACTCCACCAGCAGCCTTTCCAACTGCCTCCATAAGGAGTGAGCCAAAATAATAAGGCAGGAGACCGCCAATAAAAAGACCTGCTAATACCTTTGGATTCGCAAGTTCAAATGACATGCTTGTTCCAAAAGACCTTGAGTATTCTGCAAAAAGCACAAGTGCAGCAAGACCAGCAGAGCCAATGGCAGATCCTTTTGTAACTGCCTTAGTTGTATTTCCAACTGCATCGAGGGGGTCAGTAATTGCACGGATCTCTTTAGGAAGCTCCGCCATCTCGGCAATGCCTCCGGCATTATCTGTAATTGGCCCGTATGAGTCAATAGCAACAACAATGCCTGTCATAGAGAGCATCGAGACCGCTGAAAGTGCTATTGCGAAAAGACCTCCTCCAGGATTACCGCTAAAACCACCGCCTAATGCATACGCACCGAGGATTGCTGCAACGATGACTATAACAGGCATACCTGTTGACTTCATACTAACCGCAAGGCCTGCAATGACATTCGTGCCGTGGCCTGTCTGGCTTGCAGATGCGATATGTTTAACCGGGGCGAAGCTCTTTGATGTGAAGTATTCTGTAATCATAACTATCAACCATGTAAGTGCAAGCCCTATCAATGCAGTTAGAAAAACGCTTCCTGCAGTGAAGACACCTGCATCTTTGCCGGATAGACCTGCAATAAACTTATTAGATACAAAATAGAAGGCAATTGCAGCGAGGACCCCTGAGACTGCAAGCCCTTTATAAAGGGCACCCATTATATATTGCTTTTTGCCGAGACGAACAAAATATGTGCCGATAACAGAGGCAACAATAGAGATACCTCCTAAGAGCATTGGGAACTGAACCCATTTGCTATTGTATCCAAAGATTGTCCCTGCTAAAAGCATTGCTGCAACAAGTGTAACTACATAGGTCTCGTAAAGGTCAGCAGCCATACCAGCACAGTCGCCAACATTATCGCCCACATTGTCTGCAATAACAGCAGGGTTTCTCGGGTCGTCCTCTGGAATTCCTGCCTCGACCTTACCAACAAGGTCTGCTCCAACATCTGCTGCCTTTGTATAGATGCCACCTGCAATACGGGCAAAGACGCTCATTAAGGAGCCTCCGAATCCAAGGCCCACAAGGGCGTGGAATGCCTTTTTTGCTTCAGGCTCTGCAGAGGTAACAATAAAATAGAAACCTGCAATGCTGATCAAAGCCAATCCAACTACCACCATACCTGTAACAGAGCCGCCCTTGAAGGCAAGCTTTAGTGCCTCATTAAGTCCTTTCCCTGCAGCCTGTGCTGTGCGGACATTAGCCCTCACACTAACCATCATGCCGATATAGCCGGCAAGTGCAGAACCAACTGCACCGATTGCAAAACCTATTGCTGTCCATGTGCCGAGAAAAAACAGCAGGACAAATACAACAACTCCAACCATTGCAACTGCCTTATACTCACGGGCAAGAAAGGCTGTTGCACCTTCCCTCACCGCATCAGAAATCTTCTTCATGCGGTCTGTTCCTGCATCCTGCTTTGATACCCATGCTGCAGTTATCAGTGCATAAGCAACACCAACAATACCGCAGATTAAGGCAAAAAGAATAATCCCGCTCATTTATTTTCCTCCTCTGTTTAAGTTAATTTTTCTAAGCATATTTAGACCGCTATATCCCTGTTAGTCATCTTGGAGTAAGCAATTGCCAGTGTCCTGTAACCCATATGTGCAAGCTTTGAATACGGGAAATATACAATAGTGTAAAAGACAAAAAGGAGATGGGCAAAATACATGGGATATGCGAGAGATGCTATGCCTGCCAGCCTGATAAGCTCTGTAAGAATACCTGTAACACAGAGAAGCAGTATCATAATAGCAAAGGTCCAGTCAAAGGATGAGTTTTTTGATATAAACCCTTTGTCCTTCAATCTATTAAATATCAGTATACCTGCACCTATAAGCAGTGCGAAAGCACTTATATTCGCGAGCCACTTCATTGGGTCAGACAATGGAATGGGGGAATTAATCTTTGGGACATAATAGTAATAGGTTATCCAGACCGTTGTTATAAATAGACCTATAACGGCATAAAACACCAGCATGTGCATAATTCTACGGTCAACATTAGGCCCGCACTTTGCAAATCTTGAGTGTTTGAGAAACTCTAAGAGCGTCTCTATAATGGCCGGAACAAAACCCTTTGAATAAGATTGCCCGTTGCCTTTGCTCATACTGTTCCAGAAACGGGCCAGACTCGCAAGATAGGCAATACCTGCAAGGCCAACAGCACTTATAAATATTATCTCTATATAAGTTATGGGGAAAAACTTTGAATAAACTATATCACCTTCAGGGATACGGAGGTGGCCGGTCAATCCAAGCACTATTAAAAAGAGTATAAAGGGTATTGCCAGTGCCAGGAGCGTCATGCTGGGTTTTGCGACTATCTTTCCCATAAAGGCAGGAATCGAATTTTCCTCTATGAACTTCTGCCTTATTGTCGAAAACACATCACCTGGCCTTGCACCGCGGGGGCAGTACTTTGTACAGT
>JACROP010000012.1 GCA_016214385.1 Nitrospirota bacterium | reverse complement strand
CAACCACATTCTGAGTGGCAATACCAGCATGGTCTGTCCCTGGAAGCCACAGGACATTGTATCCGGACATCCTCTTCCACCGGATAATAATATCCTGGAGGGTTACATTCAATGCATGCCCCATATGAAGGGCGCCTGTCACATTAGGTGGCGGGATTACTATGGAATAATGAGGCAAAGGACTTTCTGAATCAGCATGGAAATAGCCCTTTTCAACCCAGAAACTATACCACTTCTCCTCCATCCCTTTATGTTCATAACTCTTTCCGATCATTTTCTATCTTGTATCTCAAAGAAAAGCGGGGATTCGGATTGCCCTCTTCCCCGCCTGTAATCAAACTCAAAGTTCAAAAGGAAAAATTTAAAATAAAGGAATCCTTAATTTTACATTTTTAATTTTAATTTTTAAATTTTGCATTATTTACTCCGCCCTTATTTTTTCTATTTCCTTCTTAACGAGTGTTTCTGCTATATCGGGTATTGTTTCCCACGCAACTTTCTCAATGACATTTCTTAAGGTTATAATTAAAGAGCCCTGCACAACATCCTTAATAACCCTCTCGGAAACTTCAGGTATAACTTCCCAGACGATTTTTTCTATGGTGTCTTTAAAAACAGCAGTCAGAACGTCTGAGAGTGCAGACTTCAAATTAACATCAATAGAAGCCTTTAATCCTGAGGTAGCATTAAGCATGCTATTTTTTATAATACCTTCTATCTCAAATGCAGAAGGGATTGATCTGCCAATAACTTCCTTCATAGCCTTCATTAAGTCCTCTTTACTCATAGTCCCGATGCTTCGGGAGACACCTGATACAGCTTTTTCAGCAACCTCTTCTAAAAATGGCTCTGCCTCTATAACTGTTTCCTCCGCACTAACCGGTACTTCCTCCCGAATCTCTTCTGCCTCCGGAACAACAAAAGCTTCTTCAGCCACCTCTATGCCGCTCAGTGTCTCCGAAGGCTCAAGAGGAGTAACTTCTTCAAAGGCCCAGAGATCTTCCTCTATTGGCGCTGCCTCTGCAATGCTTTCAGAAGCTGGTTTTAAAGAAAGAACAGAATTAATTTTGTTCAGCAGTTCCTGAGACTCGAACGGTTTTGTTATATGGTCATCGGCACCTGCCTCTTTGACCTTTTTTTCGTCAAAAGCCTCAAAGGCTGGAACAAGAAGGATTACAGGTATATCATTAAAGGAGGGGTCGCTCTTCAGTGTCTTACAGAGTTCATAGCCGTCCATTTTTGGCATCTCAATATCTGCCAGTACAATATCCGGACTTTCTTCCCTGATGGCGTCCATTGCCTCCACGCCATCGCTAACCGCTTTTATGTCAAAACCCTCTTCTGAGAGTATAAGTTCGACAACTTTCTGGATGGTAATACTGTCGTCGGCCAGGAGCAGTTTAGTACCCATATTCCCTCCCTTATTTTTCAAAAATTGTATTGCTATAACAGGAAAAAGTCAAGCATAATTTATTTTTCCCCAAAATAGAGAGAGGGAAGGAGGTGTTAAATTTAAGACCTGTAAGCTGAGTTGATCTTCACGTATTTTTCAGTGAGGTCGCATGTCAGTACTTTTGCCTGCGCATGCCCCACGCCTATATTAACAATAATATTGATTTCATTGCGGGAGAGGGTGTCCTTAATCGCCTTATCCTTATTGGTTCCTATGCCTTTTGAAACTATTTTAAGGCCATTGATATATATATCTATTCTGTTTTCTTCTACATCTATTCCTGCATAGCCTATAGCAGCCATAATTCGCCCCCAGTTAGCATCTCCACCGTAAATAGCGGTTTTTACCAGATTTGAGTTGGCTATAGAAAAAGCCACTACCTCAGCGTCAGACTCGGTCTTAGCTCCTTTAACTGTAACCTCGATGAGTTTGGTTGCACCCTCGCCATCTCTGGCAATCATTCGCGATAGGTTGTAGGTCACTTCATTCAGGGCCGTCTGAAAATTAGAGAACTGGGAAGAGTTTAGTTCTATTGGTTTGTTATTAAGGCAGCCATTGGCCATGATTATGATGGTGTCATTTGTGCTTGTATCTCCATCAATGGTCAGCCTGTTAAAGGATTTTTTTGTGGCCTCTCTGAGGGCTTTATTAATGGCCCTGTGGTCAACAGCAATATCCGTCATGATAAAGCCAAGCATTGTGGCCATCCCTGAAACAGGGTTCAGGGCAAGCTTAGGATGAATCATGCCAGCCCCCTTGGCTATGCCTGCAATCGTCCCTGTTTTGCCTTTTATTTTTATCTTTTTCATAAATATTTTTGGAAAGGTATCAGTTGTCATTATTGCCCTGGCAACATCTTCAATTGTATGGGAAGATAATTTTTTTGCTGCCTCAGGTATTGCATGCCTTATCTTTTCCATTGGGAGATATTCCCCTATAATACCGGTAGAGGCGATGTAAACTAATTCGGGATTTATCCCGAGCTCTTTTGCAGTTATATCAACCATTTCTCCGGCATCTCTGAGCCCCTGAATACCTGTGCATGCGTTGGCATTACCGCTGTTTACAATGATTGCCTGCCCCCTGCCTGAGGCCAGTTTGCTGATGTCTAATTTTACAGAGGCGGCTTTTATTTTATTGGTGGTAAACAGACCTGCTACGGTGGCTTCGACTTCTGAAAAGATCAAGGCCAGGTCTTTTTTAGTAGCTTTTGTTTTTTTTATTCCTGCAGATATGGCTGAAAATTTAAACCCCGGGACAAGCATCACGGATAAGCCGGGATTGTCTTAAGGCCGACTGTCTCATCAAAACCATACATTATGTTCATGTTTTGCACAGCCTGACCAGCGCCTCCCTTCAGCAGATTATCTATTGCTGTAACTATTATAAGGGAGTTCTTGCGTTGATTGTAGAAAATAGCTATATCACAGAAATTAGTCCCTTTAACTGACTTTGTGTTTGGGTACGTTCCATTTTTCAGCACCCTGATGAAAGGTTCATGCAGATAGAAATTATGATAGAGCTGCCATGCCTGCACGAGCTTCAGGTTTTTTTTAAGCGGGACATAGATGGTACTCAGAATACCTCTGTCCATTGGGATAAGATGAGGGGTAAAAGTAATTGTGATTCGTCTTTTTGAGATTGAACTGAGTTCCTGCTCTATTTCAGGGGTATGTCTGTGTGTCATAACGGCGTATGCTTTAACTGATTCGTTTGCTTCGGAAAACATGTATGAGAGTTCTGGATTTCTCCCTGCCCCTGATATGCCTGACTTTGAATCCGCAATAATACAATCAGTATCTATAACATCAATGATACCTTCTCCCATTAATGGAGCAAGGCCTAAGATTATACAGGTTGGATAACACCCGGGATTGGCAATTATCCTGGCTTTTTCTATTTTTTTCCTATAAAGTTCAGATAAACCATATACAGCAGTTTTTAAAAGTTCGGGGAATTTATGGGAGGTCTTATACCATTCCTCATAAACCTCAGGACTCTTTAATCTATAATCAGCAGAGAGGTCAATTACTTTCTTGTTGGCCTTGTGAAGATGGGCTACAACCTCCTGAGATTTTTTATGGGGAAGACAGAGAAAGAATAGTTCGGCTTTTCCTGCGAGCTTTCTCAAATTCAGGGCCTCAAAAGTCAAATCTTTTGCAGGGTACATATGAGGAAATACATCGGAAATTGATTTGCCAGCGAAGCGTTCAGATGTAACAGCCGTTATTTCTACTTGAGAATGGTTCTGGAGGAGTCTTAAAAGTTCTCCACCTGTGTAACCACTGCCACCGAGGATAGCTACCTTTAACATTTATATACCGTAATGCGTAATCCGCTTTCTTATCTCTTTGAGAACTGGAATCTTTTTCTTGCGGCCTTCTGTCCGTATTTTTTCCTCTCTTTAACACGAGGGTCTCTCGTTAAAAAACCTTCTTTTTTTAACCTGCCTTTAAGGTCAGAGTTGAATTGAACCAGTGCCCTTGCAATACCGTGCCGCACGGCCCCGGCCTGCCCTGTCATTCCGCCTCCAGAAACTTTAACATTAATGTCATATTTGTTAGAGGCAGATGCTACTTCTAAGGGTTGTCTTACAATCATTTTTAGTGTCTCTTGCGGAAAGTATTCGTTGATGGCCATCTCATTGATATTTATACTCCCTGTTCCGGGTTTGATAGTAACTCTTGCTATTGATGTCTTTCTCCTGCCAGTAGCGTAATATTGAATTTCAGCCATATTATGTAGCTCCTTATTTTAATCCCACCATTGTGGGGGACGGCTTCTGGGATTCGTGGGGGTGCTCTGCGCCCCTGTAGACCTTTAATTTTTTCAACTGGTCCCTGCCGAGTCTATTTTTTGGAAGCATTCCCCACACTGCCATTGTAATTACCTTTTCAGGTTTTCGTTTCATGAGATCTTTTAGAGTCTCTTGCTTTAGGCCTCCTGGATAACCTGAATGACGGCTGTATATTTTATTCTGAAGTTTATTGCCTGTAAACACAGTTTTTTCAGCATTTATTACTATGACGAAATCGCCTGTATCCACATGAGGAGTGAAAATTGGCTTGTCCTTGCCTCTTAAGATTGTGGCTACTTTTGAGGCGAGTCTGCCCAATATCATGCCGCTTGCATCTACAAGATGCCATTTTTTTTCCACATCACCTTTTTTAGCAAATACTGTATTCATTAAAATATGTCCACCTTTTTAATCCCAGGATTAAATACCATAATCGAATATACCTTTATTTGTCAAGAGTTTTGACTTTTTACATTGCCGTATGGTAAAAAATCTAAGAAAATGCATGATTTTCTTTACAAAAAAGGCGAGCTTTATGCTGAGGACATCCCTGTAAGACAAATCTCGGAAAAGGTAGGAACTCCGCTCTATATCTACAGCCACAGGACCCTTCTAAGGCACTTTAATGCATTCAAGAAGGCATTTAATGGTTTCCCTCATTTGATATGCTTTGCCCTCAAGGCCAATTCAAATGGTGCAATTCTAAGGCTTTTTGCAAAGCAAGGTGGCGGAGCGGATATTGTTTCTGGCGGAGAGCTTTTCAGGGCCATCAGGGCAGGAATTCAGCCAAAGAGAATAGTCTATGCAGGGGTTGGCAAGACCGAGGATGAGATCAGATACGCCCTTAAGACAGGAATACTTATGTTTAATGTGGAGTCTTCTGATGAACTGAAAGCTATTGATAAATTTGCAGGGCAGATGGGTGTAAAAGCTCCGATTGCGCTCAGGGTCAATCCGGATATAGACCCGGAAACACATCCTTATATTTCCACAGGCCTCAGGAAACACAAATTTGGCATCCCCATAGAAGAGGCGCTTGAATATTACAGGCTTGCGAGGCAGTTACCCAACATAAAGATCCTCGGTGTTCATAAGCATATAGGCTCTCAGATTACAAAGGTTTCTCCCTTTGTCGATGCGCTGAAAAAAGTACTCCTGCTTGTGGAGGGCTTAAAACTTCAGGGTATGGAGATAAAGTATCTGGATGTTGGAGGAGGACTGGGGATACCCTATAACGATGAAGAACCGCCAAAACCTGAAGACCTTGCGCGGGCACTCCTGCCATTACTTAAGGGCAAGGGTTTTACCCTCATCCTGGAACCAGGAAGGTCAATTGCAGGAAATGCAGGAATCCTTGTGACAAAGGTGCTATACACTAAGAAAGGCATTGAAAAGGAGTTTATAATTGTAGATGCCGGGATGAATGACTTTGCGAGGCCGAGTTTGTACGGCGCCTTTCACAAAATTTTGCCTGTCACAAAAAGAAAGCGTCAGAAAGTCTTTGCAGATGTTGTCGGGCCAATATGCGAGTCCTCAGACTTTCTTGCGAGAGACAGAGAAATCGAGAGACCTTCTCAGGGAGAGATTTTAGCTTTGATAGGTGCCGGGGCATATGGATTTTCTATGAGCTCAAACTACAACAGCCGCCCAAGAATAGCCGAGGTCATGGTTAAGGGAAAAGAGTTCTTTGTGGTGAGAGATAGAGAGGATTATAAAGACCTTGTCAGAGGCGAGAGGATCCCGGGTTTTTTGAAATGAAGTTTACAAAAATGCATGGCCTTGGCAATGATTTCATCCTTATTGATTGCATGGAGAGGACATTGCCCCGTCCATCAAATGTATCAAAGAAACTATGCCACAGGAGATTTGGCATTGGTGCAGACCAGGTATTGCTCCTTCATAAATCTAAGATTGCTGACTTCAGGATGCGGATATTCAATGCTGATGGTGGTGAAGTGGAAATGTGCGGCAATGGCATAAGGTGCCTTGCAAAGTATATCTGGGACAATAAGATGTCAAACAAAAAAAACCTGAGGATTGAGACCCTCGCTGGTATTATAACTGTGGAAAGGGCTGGGAATATGGTTAGAGTCGATATGGGTGAGCCTGTGCTTGAGCCAGAAAAAATACCTGTCAATTTAAGTCATAAGTCAGAAGCCAGAAGTCAGAAGTCCAAAAGCGAAGACTCGTTACTCGTTACTCGTTACTCGTCACTGATTATCGACTATCCCATTAGGATCAGTGATAGAGAATTTAAGATAACCTGTGTCTCAATGGGCAACCCGCATACAATTATATTTGTAAATGATACAGATGATTTTCCTGTTACCCATTATGGCCCTTTAATTGAAAACCACCAGCTTTTCCCAAAAAGGACAAATGTTGAATTCACACAGGTAATTGATGCAAAGAATATAAAATTAAGGGTATGGGAAAGGGGCTCTGGAGAAACCATGGCATGCGGCACAGGAGCTTCTGCAGCAGCAGTTGCCTGCCATCTAAAAGGCCTGACAGGTAGGGATATAAAGGTTCATCTGCCTGGTGGTGAGCTGTTTATTGAATGGTCTGGAAAAGACAATCACATCTATATGACAGGTCCTGCTGTTGAGGTCTTCAGGGGAGATATTGGACTCTGACAATGCCTGATGTGAAGATAGTTTGTCCCATATGTAAGAAAGAATTGGAATTGAAGGATAATCCTTTTAGACCCTTTTGTTCTGAAAGGTGTAAACTAATTGATTTAGGCACCTGGGCATCCGGGGAATATAAGATTGAAGGAAGGCCTGAGGATGAGGGAGGCGGAAGGACTCAGAAGGAGGAGCAATGACAATTAAGATAATTGTGTCAGGCGCAACAGGCAGGATGGGAAGCCGCATTATAGCGCTTCACAGGGAGTATCCAGACATTGAGCTTGCAGGTGCCCTGGAGCGTAAGGGCCACGAAGGGCTCGGCAGGGACATAGGTGATATGCTCGGGCTTGGCACACTCGGCATAAAACTCAGCAGCGAGATAAAAGATTTTATTACCAGGGCAAATATCTTGATTGAATTCTCTCATCCCAAAGCGACTCTCGAACACCTGAGAGAAGCTTCAGAAAAAGGATGCTCGGCGGTAATTGGCACAACAGGCTTTACGCAGGAGGATTTGGAGGAGATAAAAAACCTTGCAAAAAAAATTCCCTGCGTTTTTGCACCGAACATGAGTGTTGGCGTAAATCTGCTGTTAAAAGTGCTCGGGGATGTTGCTAAAGTTTTAGGCAATGACTATGACATAGAAATTGTTGAGGCTCATCACAGGTTAAAAAAAGATGCTCCATCTGGCACTGCCCTTAAAATGGCTCAGGTAATTGCATCTGCCCTCGATAGGAATCTTGACGATGTGGCGGTTTATGCCAGAAAAGGAATGATTGGAGAGAGGACGAAAAAAGAAATAGGCATACAGACAATAAGGGCAGGCGATATTGTTGGAGAGCACACAGTAATATTTGGTGGCCTCGGCGAAAGGATAGAGATAACCCACAAGGCATCAAGCAGAGATGCTTTTGCGAGGGGAGCATTAAAGGCAGCCATCTGGGTGCATGGTAAACCTGCAGGGCTGTATGATATGCAGGACGTATTAGGGCTTAAATAATGCAAATCGCCTAATCAAAATCTATTGTGAAATTAAATCGCTAAATCATTTAAAAATCTACCCGATTCCTTTAGAGCAACGAGATAGTTACTAAGGCGGTCATAAGTAAGAGCACATATGAAACTCATCCTTCTTGTCATTGCGGCTTGTCCGCAATCCTTCTTGAACAAAACCTGATTTAACCACGAAGAACACGAAGGGCATGAAGAAAAAATTAAAGCTTTCTTTTTATCTCACTTCGTGATCTTCGTGCCCTTCGTGGTTTATGATTTCCTATGCTTCAAGAAAGATTCCCGACGAGCCCCGCACCAGACGGTGCAGGGGCAAGCGGGAATGACACGGAATGTAGCCTTACTTATAAACTTATTAGTTAAATGATCTCTATGAGCTGGATATCGAAGATTAGGTTTTTCCCAGCCAGAGGATGATTGGCATCTAACGTCACATGTGATTCGGAGGCTTGAATTACTGCGACTATAATTGCTTGACCATTTGGTTGACGGAGTTCAAGCTGTTGACCTATCTCTGGCTGAATACTTGGTGG
The DNA here is from genome assembly GCA_016214385.1 of Nitrospirota bacterium. Lineage (NCBI taxonomy): Bacteria > Pseudomonadati > Nitrospirota > Nitrospirota bacterium. The sequence goes on along the minus strand of JACROP010000012.1, from coordinate 13,367 downwards.
GAATTGATTTACAGGTATATCTAATACCATTTCTTTACGGTATGGTCCATAGGCTTCATCTGAAGGAATGGTAATGGTTTTTGATTCATTCGGATTCATACCTATTATGCCTTTTTCAAAGCCCTGGATTACCTGATTCTCACCTATTTTAAATTGCAGAGGTTCGCGACCAATAGAAGTGTCGAATACTGTTCCATCTTCCAATTTACCTGTGTAGTGGATTTTGACCGTATCACCATGTTTTGCCTGTGTCATTTCTTGCTCCTTTTGTTTTGTAGTAAACCCCGTTAGAATTTCACACGGGGCATTCTAACGGGGCAAATAAAGTTCTAACGATATTATTAGATAGTTTTTATAAATTATGCCAAAATTGAAAACAGTTGGCAAGCTTTATTTTAATTTTTTATAGATACCTCTCTTCAGGTGGGTTCAATTTTGCAAATTGAACCCTTTAGTTTGAAAATGTGATGAGGCTGAAAGACTGGGCATGGTCATCTGCAAATCATAGGAATAAAATTGTTATTGAGCCAGGACTAAATGAAATATTAAATATTTCGGGTTTCAAGTTACAAACTTGAACCCGAAAAGAAAACCGTATTGGGAAATCAAGTCAGAGCTGAATGCAGTCTTGATAAAAAATAAGGAAATTATTTTTATTTTAATTTCCGCTTAGGATCGTTTTTTCTCTTGACAAGCGGAGGCCTTATAAGTGTTAGCATCATATATATTCAAGATGCCTTTTCAAGACGCTCTGCTACCCAGACTTTGATGATGGATTGCCGAGGCACACCCAAACGTCTTGCTTCTTTATCCAATAAGTGTATCATCCACAAAGGGAAATCTACATTTACTCTTTTCTGCTCTTGCTCAGGTCTCCTTGCTTTTGATATATCAAGGTATTTGGTAATATCCTCTTTGCCTTCGTCAAATTTCTTATCAAACTCACGCGCTTTCATATATATCAACCTCCTCTTTTCTGGATCGGCGTACTGAAATAATTCTTATCTTTTCAGTCCGATATGTAATAATTCCTGACCAGTGCTTTTCTGATATTGTTCCTATTACCAAAAATCTTGGTTCATCACTGGTCTTTACTGGAATCTCAATAAAGTCTGGGTCATCCCATAATTCCTGCGCCTCGTAAAAATCAATACCGTGTTTCTGCTTGTTGCTTTTACTTTTCCTGGGGTCGAACTCAAACTCCATAGTATAATTATTATACCTTAAATATACCTGCAGTCAATAATAATTTTGAATACAAAATACAGGAATACAAAATCAGTACAAAATACAGGGACACATCCCATATTTTCCGTTTAATCCTTCTTCTTTTTCGGTCTCCCAGGAGATTTTAACGTGAATCTCCTCTGAAGTTTCTTTTCCATTTTGCTAACAAATTGTTCGCTTCCTAATGGTCTGCCTGTCCTCGTATAATATCTTATCTCATTCATCTCGTTTTCTGATCCACGCGAGCTAATAAATTTTGCATAATCCCTTCTCTGTCCTTCAGTAAATAGTTCTTCCCCCAATACATCGTCTTTTATTCCATTTATATGTGCCCGTGCACTTGAGTGAGAAAACTCTTCTGCCCTGTTCACTATTCTTGCTCGCATAGGGTTTTGTTCGATATATCGTGCTACGGCCCACAAATATTTCTCTTTGTCAATTATGCAGGAATGGTATCTGCTCTCCCATAGTCTTCCTGTTCTTTTATATGTTCTGTTGACATACTGCGTGTAACACAGAGTTAATCCCTGCATCATCTTATAAAGCGACACTTCTTCAAGCGGTTTTGCCAATAGGTGTACATGATTGCTCATTAAGCAATAAGCAAGGATTGTCGTACCCCACTTTTCTGAATATTTCTTTAATAAAGACAAATATTTGTCTTTGTCTTTATCATGAAAGAAGATCTTCTCTCTGTTATTTCCTCTTTGTACGATATGATGAGGATACCTAACAGCCACTCCCCTTGCTATCCTTGGCATGCAGGATTCTACAAAGTTAGTTCTGCAATGTCAAGAAATATGGGATGTGTCCCTGTATTTTTTGCTATCCTTGGCATGCAGGATTCTACAAAGTTAGGTATCATTTTAAATTAAGAAAGGATTAATATATACCAATGCTCAAGGTAGTGACTGCTGAAGAGATGCGCGAGATAGACAGGAAGACCATCGAGGACTATGGTGTTTCAGGCATTGTCCTCATGGAAAAGGCAGGGCTTTCTGTTGCAAAGAGGATTAAAAAACTTTTCAAGAAACAAAAAGTTGTTGTCCTTTCTGGCGGCGGAAATAACGGCGGTGACGGTATGGTTGCAGCAAGGAAACTCCATAATGAAGGGTGGCCTGTAAAGGCATTCCTCTTTGCAGAGGTGAAAGGGCTTAATGGAGAGGCGCTTGAGAGTTTTAAGAAGGCGAAGAGGTCAGGTGTCTGTATTGAGACTAATAAAAAACTTTCTGAAAAAGACATCGACAATGCAATAATTGTTGATGCCCTTTTAGGCACAGGGCTAAGCAAAAATGTAAGGCCTCCTTTATCTGAAGTGATTAATAAAACGAACATATCCTCAAGCCCTGTTATCTCTATCGACATTCCATCAGGGATTTCTTCTGATACAGGTCAAGTTATGGGTTGCGCAGTTAAGGCTAATTTTACTGTTACCTTTGGCCTTCCAAAGAGAGGGCACTTCCTGTATCCAGGTGCAGGGCATACCGGGAAACTGTTTATCGAAGGCATAGGTTTTCCTGAAAACCTCATCAATTCTGAAAAACTCACGGTTGAACTTGTTGAGAAAAAGGATATGTCTATGTTATTGCCTAAAAGGCCAAAGTATTCCCATAAAGGTGATTACGGGCATGTCCTTGTTGTTGCTGGTTCAAAAGGAAAGACAGGAGCAGCCCTTATGGCTGCAAAGGCGTGTTTGAGGGCAGGTGCAGGGCTTGTGACAATAGGAGTTCCTGAATCTCTTATGGATGTATTTCACTCGAGGGTTACAGAGGAGATGACCCTCCCGCTTCCGGATGCCGGAGACGGAACATTATCATCAAAAGCAATTGGTAAAATACTTAATTTTCTTTCAGGGAAGGCAGATGTGCTTGCAATAGGCCCTGGAATCTCAACAGGCAGGGAGATATCGAAAATTGTTGATTCCCTCATAACAAAATCAACTGTGCCCATAATAATAGATGCTGATGCTCTGAATGCCCTGGGGAAGAATAGAAATATTCTGAAAGAGGCAAAGGCGACATTGATTCTCACACCCCATCCTGGCGAGATGTCGAGGATTACAGGAAAGGCAGTAAAGGATATCGAAGCTGACAGGATTAACTCTGCAATTGAGTTACCCGGGCATGGCCACAGCAGGAGCCGGTGATGTGCTCACGGGTATTTTAGCTGGCCTGGTGGCCCAGAAGATGAAAATTATTGATGCACTGAGATTGGGAGTGTATATCCATGGCCTTGCTGGTGATATTGCATCAGAGAGAAAAACCGAGATGGCCATGATTGCCGGGGATATAATTGAAATGATTCCTGATGCTTTCAGGAATCTCGGAGGTTTGAATTGATCGAGCCATTTATAGTGCCGGACAACATGAAGGGCAGCCGTATCAGGGCCTTTTTTACAACAAAAGCACTGGATGGCAGTAACCTTACCCTCTCGCAGGAAATTGGAATACCGCCTGATAAGATTTATATGCCTATTCAAAAACACACGAATAAGGTTTATATATTGAGGGATAGTGAGGAACCAGTAATAGCAGATGCTGTATTAACCAGGAAGAGCAATGTTTTGATAGGGGTTGCAGTGGCTGACTGTGTGCCCATACTTTTATACGACCCTGTAAGAATGACTGTTGGCGCTGTTCACGCTGGATGGAGAGGCACTGCCCAGGGAATTTTAAGCGAGGCCATTGACTCTATGGCACGCAATTTTTATACAAAGGTGGAAGACATTTTTATAGCCATGGGTCCGAGCATAAGGGGCTGCTGCTACACAGTGGGCTTTGATGTTATTGCAGCAATAAAAAAGTCGGTGCGACTCGATTCCGAGACTGCAGAAGGCAACTTCGTGAGCAGTAAAGGAGATGCCTTTTATTTAGACCTTGTGGAAGCAAACAAAACACAGGCCATTTCTCTCGGTGTGAGCGAGAAAAAAATATGGATTTCCCCTGAATGCACTTTCTGCAACAGCAGCAAATTTTATTCTTACAGGTATGCTAAGGGTACAACCGGCAGGCAGGGCGGGTATATAGGTCTTACAGGCTGAGAAAGAGGAAGTGTGTGGTGTGTTTATGATTAAACGTGGTAATATAAAAAAATTTCAGGAGAACCTATGCTAAAAGCAAAAGATATAATGACAAAGGATGTTATAACCGTCAAGCCAGATGCCACAGTTGAGGAGCTTGCAAAGTTACTGACCGAAAACAGGATAAGTGGTGCCCCTGTGGTCGATGATGATGGAAAGCTTACAGGGATCGTTACTGAGAATGACCTTATAAGCCAGAATAAGAGGCTTCATATCCCGACTGTCATCAGGCTTTTTGATGCGTTTTTCTTTATTGAGGGCCTTGGCAAGGTTGAAAGGGAAATTAAAAAAATGGCCGCCTATATAGTGGCTGATATAATGACAGCAGATGTAGTGACGGTTAATGAAGAGACCCCTTTGCAGGAGATAGCCACTATAATGATAGAGAAAAAGATTCACCTGCTTCCTGTCCTCAGGGAAGGAAAGGTAGTGGGTATTGTTGGCAAAGCGGACATCGTCAGGGCAATGGCTGGTGAAGCTGATAAGTAGGAGTCCTGAGGAGACAAAGGAGATTGGTTTCAGGCTGGGCAGGACACTCAAGCCCGGAGATGTAGTGTGTCTCTATGGAGAGCTTGGAGCAGGGAAGACAATAATGGTAAAAGGCATAGCGAGATCCCTCGGGATAAATGAGAGGGATATAACAAGTGCAAGTTTTGTTATTATCGCTGAATATCAGGGAAGAGTGCCTTTTTATCATATTGACCTCTATCGCATTGAAGGAGAAAACATAGGCGAGCTCGGCCTCAGGGAATATCTGGGCGGCGATGGCATTGCGGCTATTGAATGGGCTGAAAAAGCCGAATCAGAGGTCCCCGAAGGCGCCATAAAAATAAACCTCAAGATAACAGGTGAGAAGGAGCGGGAGATTGAATTGCCGTCAGAGTAGTGAGCATGTCGAAATAGTGAGCGTGTCGAACTAAATGGCAGATATAAAGAAAATAGCATTAATATGCAAAGCTGGCAGACCAGAGGCCATCGAAGTTGTGAAGGCCCTTTTGCCGTGGCTCAGGGAACGGGGTATTGAGGCTTTTGTTGATCTGGAATCAGCAACAGATTTGAATATAAAGGGTTATCCAAGGCCTGAAATCCCATCCCTTGTAGATGTTATTATTGTCCTCGGCGGAGATGGTACTCTGTTAAGTGTTGCCCGACTTGTTGGAGACAGGGGTGTGCCGATACTCGGCGTAAACCTTGGCGGCCTTGGATTTATTACAGAGGTGACCATATCTGAGATTTATGAGAGCATCGAAAAGATCGTCTCCAATCAGTGCCCATCCGAAGAGAGGGTGATGCTTACTGCCCGTATCCACCGCCACAGGGAAAGCATTGCTGAATATAGCGTCCTTAATGATGTGGTTATAAATAAGGGTGCCCTTGCGAGGATGATTGAGCTGGATACCTATATAAATCACCGGTATGTGACGAGCTTCAGGGCTGATGGCCTGATTGTTTCCACGCCTACAGGCTCAACGGCCTATTCCCTTTCTGCAGGAGGACCTATATTGTATCCAACACTCGAATCTTTTGTAATGACCCCTATATGCCCTCATACACTGACCAACAGACCCATTGTCCTGCCTGACAGCTTCGTTGTTGAGGCCGTTATAAAAGCAGGTGAAGATGTCTTTCTTACACTTGATGGACAGGTTGGATTTTCATTAAAAGTAGGTGATACTGTTGAAGTTAAAAAAGCGCGTTTCAAGACAAAACTCCTCCTTCCCAGCAGCAGGGATTATTTTCAGGTATTAAGGGCCAAACTCAAATGGGGAGAACGATAGAAAAGTTAAAAGTTAAAAGTTAAAAATGGCAAATATTACAGATGATATAAAGAACATTCTTGAGTTCTACCAGGCGCTGGGCTTTGAAAGGCTACCAATTAAAACAGTTACGAGTAAAAAACACAACTCCAAACTAAACTCGTCACTCGTCACTCATCACTCGTCACTTAAAAGTAAGGAGGCTGCTTTAAATGCCCTGCGAGAAGAGATTGGTAACTGCAAGCGATGTAAACTCTCAAAAGGCCGCACCAATATTGTGTTTGGCGAAGGAGACCCTGAGGCAGAAATCATGTTCATAGGGGAAGCCCCTGGCAAGGATGAAGATATTCAGGGACGCCCCTTTGTTGGAGATGCTGGAAAACTCCTTACCAGCCTTATCGAAAAAATGGGGTTCAAGAGAGAAGAAGTCTACATAGCCAATATTATAAAATGCAGGCCCCCTTATAACAGAGACCCTGAAGAAGATGAGATAAATACCTGCAAACAGTTTATCGAAAGGCAGATAAAGATAATTAACCCAAAGGTGATTGTATCCCTCGGCAGGGTTTCAGCACAGAGCCTGCTCATGACAAAAATACCAATAAGCAAGCTGAGAGGACAGCTTTTTAACTATGCAGGGATACCGTTCATACCAACATTTCATCCAGCCTATTTACTGAGAAACCCGAAGGACAAATGGCTTACGTGGAAAGACGCCCAGGCTGTCCTTAAGCTTTTAAAGCAGGCAGTGGAGTGACGCCTTAGGGTGTATTTGTATTCCACGTGTCTTAGGGATAAGCAGGAAGGTTAATCAATGAGTGAGCTAACACCCTTAATGAGACAATACAGCGAAATAAAAAGTAATCATCCCGATTCCATTCTTTTTTTCCGCCTCGGTGATTTTTATGAGATGTTCGGGGAGGATGCAGTTATTGCTTCCAGAACACTTCAGATAGCGCTCACTACAAGAGACAGGGGAAAAGAGGCACCTGTGCCTATGTGTGGTGTGCCTTATTTTACAGCGGATACTTATATAGCAAAGATGATAAAGGCAGGATATAAGGTAGCCCTGTGCGAGCAGGTCGAGGACCCAAGGGAGGCAAAGGGGATAGTTAAAAGGGAAGTGGTAAATGTTTTTACCCCTGGCACCTTTTCTCCCGAAGACCCCAGAGAGAATAACTACATAATGAGTTTTTTTCTGAAAGAAAACCTTATCGGCATTGCTGTAGCAGATATAACAACAGGAGAATTTCTGGTTTACGAGTCCATAGAGGACTTAAGGGATGAGATAAGCAGGTTTGAACCAAAAGAAATACTTTTACCTTTGAGCCTCAAAAATAACCCATTGGCGGCAGATAATCTTGATGGTTTTTATCTTACCCCTTATGATGACCTGCATTTCGATTATCTCGAATCATACAGGGCACTTTTAAAGCATTTCAGGGTGGCTTCCCTTGACGGTTATGGGTGTGAGGGTATGGTGGTTGCCGTATCTGCTGCCGGTGCCCTGATAAACTATCTTGAAAATAACCAGAAAGGAAATCTGAGTTTCAAAAAAATCAATGTCCTCAGAAGGGCATCCTGCATGTTCCTCGATGCAGCAACCCTGCGAAACCTCGAAATTACCAAGAACGTGAGAGATGGCGACAGGGATGGTAGCCTCCTCGGTATTCTTGATGAGACCATTACCCCGATGGGTGGCAGGCTTTTAAGGTCATGGCTTCACAGGCCACTTATAGAGCTTAATGAGATAAAACTCAGACAGGATGCAATTGATATATTACTTGATAACAAGAGATATTCTAAACTGCGGGGACTTTTAAAGGGGATTTCCGACATAGAGAGGCTGGCATCAAGAATATCTTTCGGTTCAGCCAATGCGAGAGACCTGCTGTCTTTAAAAGCCTCTTTAAAAATAGTCCCTGAGATTAAACAGCTTCTTGCTCTGCATAGCGATAATCTCCTCTGTGATTTAAACAGGCAGATTGATGAGTTTTTTGATGCCGTAAACTTAATAGAATCCGCAATTGCAGATAACCCTCCGATAAGCCTGAAGGATGGTGGTTTAATAAAAACAGGTTTTAACAGGGATGTTGATGAGCTGAGACAGATTAGCGGCAGTGCCAGGGATTTTATAGCAGCTATCGAGGCAAAAGAGAGGCAGAGGACGGGGATAAACTCTCTTAAAGTAGGGTATAACAGGGTTTTTGGTTATTACATAGAAATTACAAAAGCTAATCTTTCCCAGGTCCCGGCTGATTATATAAGGAAACAGACCCTCGCAGGTGGCGAGCGATTTATAACGCCTGAACTCAAAGAATACGAGGCTAAGGTTCTGGGGGCTGAAGACAGGCTGAAAAACCTTGAGTATGAGATTTTTCAAGAAGTGCGCTTAAAGATTTCAGGAGAAACAGAGCGGCTTCAGAGGGCTGCGCTTGCAATAGCTACATTAGATGCCCTCTCAAGCCTTGCCCACGTGGCTGAGAAATATAATTATGCGCGGCCTCTGGTTGATGATGGAGATACAATCCACATCACTGAAGGCAGGCACCCTGTGCTTGAGAGGATGCATCTCGGTGAGAGATTTGTGCCTAACAATGCCCTTCTTGATTCAGGGGACAACAATATCTTAGTTATCACAGGGCCGAACATGGCAGGAAAGTCGACTTATATGAGGCAAATAGCCCTCATTGTTTTAATGGCCCAGATTGGTAGTTTTGTCCCTGCTGAGAATGCGAGGGTTGGTTATGTTGACAGGATATATACAAGGATTGGCGCATCAGATGTTATAACAAAAGGTCAGAGCACATTTATGGTGGAGATGACAGAGACTGCAAATATTCTAAATAATGCAACTGAAAGAAGCCTGATAATCCTCGATGAAGTTGGAAGGGGAACGAGCACATTTGACGGTATCAGCATTGCATGGGCAGTGGCTGAGTATATTGCAAGACAGATAAAGGCAAGGACACTCTTTGCAACCCACTACCATGAGCTGACAGAGCTTGCGCTTGTTCTTAATGGAGTGAAGAATTTCAATATTGCTGTAAAGGAGTGGGGAGACGAAATAATCTTTCTCAGGAAGATCGAAGAAGGCCCTACTAATAAAAGTTATGGCATTCAGGTGGCAAGACTGGCCGGCCTGCCTGAAGATATACTTGAAAGGGCAAAGGAGATTCTTTACAACCTCGAGAGGGCTGAGCTCAACGAACTCGGCGCGCCAAAGATTGCTTACAGCCCCCAGGCCGCGGATAAGTCCCGAAGCTTCGGGACTGGATTTCGTAAAAGCCAGCTTGACCTTTTTACCACGCAGGCAGACCCTGTAATAAAAGAACTCCTCGGTCTTGATATCCTTAACCTGACTCCCATAGAGGCGCTTAACAAGCTGTATGAGATGAGGAGAAAGCTTTCGGACAAACCCAAATAATGTAAAAAACCACAGAGGACACAGAGAAACTACTATGGACACAGATTTTCACAGATATACACAGATAATTAATTATTTAATTCTTCATACTTAGTATCCTGGCGATCTGTGTTAATCTGTGTCCAAAAATGAAAGATATTGCTGTTTTCCTCTGTGAACTCTGTGGCAGATTAATTTTGCAGTTCGCTTTTCTCCACGCTGTATCCTTTGGCCCTCCACTCGGGCATTCCTCCAACAAAGATGGTAATGTTGGTATAACCTGCTCTGGAGGCTGCGACCGCAGCCTGCTGGCTTAATCCTCAGGCTGTTCCACGGCAATAAAATATTAAGGCACGCTTCTTGTTTTTCGGGAGGTATTGCTCGATTTCCTTATGCTTCTCAGGAGCTATATTTATAGCACCTGGTATATGGCCTTCTCTATATTCGGTCTCTGTCCTCGCATCAACTATGACTACTTTCTTTTTTTTATCGATCATCGTTTTAAGTTCTTCTGCATTTATGACCTTACTGTTTCCTTGAGCTAAAGCAATGGCAGGCAAAAGAATGGATAAAGACAATATCAAAAACAGCCTCAATTTAGCCTCCTTCAGAATGATCTAAAACACCTCTATTTTAACAAAGTTTTTAAAATTCTTGCACATGGCTCTTTTTTCAGGGCCTAAAACGTTTCAGGTTCTAAAAAGACTTGACATAAAACGTGTAGTTAGATATGTTTATTCTATGATTTGATAAAAATTTGGAGGAATAATATGAGAAAAATATTCTGGTTTTTGATCTTTTCTGTCATTTTCATCCCTGTATTAAACGCCCAGGAAAAGCCCTCAGAAGAATACACCGTCAAAAAGGGGGATACGCTGTGGGATATCTCCTCTGACAAGCTCAGAGGACCCTTCCTCTGGCCTAAAGTCTGGAAAGAGAATCCTGATATTAAAAACCCAGATCTTATATATCCGGGGCAGAAAATAAAAATCCCTCTTAAAAAAGAAAGGGAAGTTGTTACTCCAGTTAAAGAAACTGTTACTCCAGAGGCCGAAGTCCCCAAAGTCGAAGCCCCACCTGCACCTCCTGTAGAAGAACCTGTGGTTAAAGAAGAAATAATTAAAGAAGAAAAGCCAGTGGCTATTGTGGAGGAGGTTAAAGAGGCTCCCAAAAAATATATCATTGATAAAAACCTCTATATTGCAAGTGGCTATATCTCCAATACAGTTCCAGGTATTGGTGAGATAATCAGCTCTCCTGGAGGGCGTACTCTGTTCGGCAGAGAAGACATAGTGTATTTTAATGTAGCAGGCACAAAAGCAGGCGATAAATTTTTTGTCCTCAGAGCAATAAAAAAAGTCAAGCATCCAAAATCAGGCCAACAAATGGGGTATCTTATAAGAATCCTGGGTATTGTTGAAACTCTTGGCATGGACAATGGAACGCCGAAAGGAAAAATTATCACATCTTTTGAAGATATCGGGATTAAAGATAAATTAATTCCCTATTCTGACATGGCGCCACCCGTAGCACCTAAGCCTCCTATAGAAGCCCAAAATGTACGTGGTTATATCGTAGAGTCCCATTTCACAAAAGTTGCCAATGCTGAGGCAGATATCCTTTATCTTGATAAGGGTGAGAAAGACGGCCTTCAGGTAGGTAATGTCTTTTCGTTAATCTCAGAAGTCCCTGTTGAGAGGAACATTGGTTCCCTTCAAATAATATCCTTACAACCTGAGACAGCAACAGCTATGGTATTGAAAAGCAGCGAGGAAATAATGACAGGAGGGGTCTGGGCAAAAAAATAGTTTAAAATTATTGAGTCGAGGCTGTTACCAAACAACACAGCCTCGACTCTCATACTAATTTGTGGACTGCTCCATTAGGTAGTAGCCACAAGTGTCTTGAGGGCCTTTAGCCTGCTTGGGTGTTTAAGCTTTCTTAATGCCTTTGCTTCTATCTGTCTTACCCTCTCCCTCGTAATAGAAAGGTATCTCCCAACTTCTTCAAGGGTATGATCTCTTTCAGCTCCTATACCAAACCTCATTCTTATAACCTTTTCCTCTTTTGGAGTCAGGGTTGTTAAAATCTCCTGGATTTGCTCTGATATTTCTTTCCTCTCTGCATCAGAGTATGGTGAAGGGCTGTTTTTATCTCCTATAAAGTCTTCAAGTTCTGTATCTTCATCCCCCACCGGAGTCTGCAGCGCAATTGGATCCTGGATTGCCCTGAAAACCTCCTCCACTTTTCTAACAGGAACTGCAAGCTTTGAGGCAATTTCTTCATTAGTCGGCTCCCTGCCGAGGGTCTGGGTGAGCTCCCTCGACGCCTTGGAAACTCTGTTATAAAATTCCATCATGTGTACAGGAACTCTGATAGTCTTAGTCTGGTCTATCAGTGCCCGTGTTATAGCCTGTCTTATCCACCATGTCGCATAAGTGCTAAACTTGAAGCCTTTCTCGTATTTAAACTTATCTACTGCCTTCATCAGGCCAATATTGCCCTCCTGAATCAAGTCAAGAAGGGAAAGCCCCCTGCCAACATAATTTTTGGCAATGTTCACAACCAGCCTCAGGTTTCTGGTAATTAATTCATTCTTGGCTTCCTGCACAAGGGCCTGAACTTTATGTATCCTGTCCCACATTGACTCTAACTGTTCTATACTTACACCAACCTCATCCTCAATTTTTTTGAATGCCTTCTGTATTTCCTTAGCAAGAGCTTCCATGTCTGCTACTTTTTTAACTCTCACTCTCTTCTTGCTTTTTTCTTCTCTAATCAACTTCCTTAATGCTTTTAGTGAACCTCCGTAGGACAATAACCTTGTTTTTGCAGCCTCTATCTCTTTTACTGATGCCGTCAGTTTGTCCAAAACCCTCAAGGTAACCTCATCAGCTCGTTCGTCTTCGGTCAGTACAAGGTCATCAACACCATCAAAGCTTCTTTCTACCTTTTTAGTTAATGGAAGAGTAGATAAAACTTCTCTGATAATATTTTTCCCCTCTTCCAGTTTCTTTGCAAGCTCTACCTCCTCGTCTCTTGTGAGAATAGAGATATCTCCCATTGAATGAAAATAAGCCTGAACGAGGTCTTCTGTCTTTTCGTATTCCTCAACTTCTTCTTCCTCGATCTCTTCCTCCGGAGGTAATACCTCCTCATGATCAAGAACCCTGACCCCCATGTCATGAAGAAGATCCATTAAATCTTCTATTTCATCTGGAGTAAAGAACTCAGCGGGCAAAGCTTCATTTATCTCGTCGTAGGTCAAAACCCCACGTCTTTTGCCCATATCTATTATTTCATCAAATACGTCTTTCTCTCTCATTTATCTTATCTCTGTATAGATCCTTCTAACTTTACTCTTTAGCATAAAAAAGAGCCCACCTTCCATTGTGGGCATAATTTTTTTACTTTTTTCTTTGGCAACTGCAGGCATTAAGTAAGGGGGTCAAGGCACACGGCCTATTAGTACTGGTTAGCTAAAGTCGTTACCAACCTTACACACCCAGCCTATCAATCCCGTAGTCTACGGGTGGCCTTCAGTGCCGATTTCTCGGCAGGGAGACTTTATCTCAGGGTGGGCTTCACGCTTAGATGCTTTCAGCGTTTATCCCATCCGAACATAGCTACTGAGTATTGCCCTTGGCAGGACAACTCACACACCAGAGGTCCGTCCATCCCGGTCCTCTCGTACTAAGGACAGCTCCCTTCAAGTCTCCTGCGCCCACGACAGATAGGGACCGAACTGTCTCACGACGTTCTGAACCCAACTCACGTACCGCTTTAATGGGCGAACAGCCCAACCCTTGGGACCTACTTCAGCCCCAGGATGCGATGAGTCGACATCGAGGTGCCAAACCGGGTCGTCGATGTGAACTCTTGGACCCGATAAGCCTGT
>JACROP010000011.1 GCA_016214385.1 Nitrospirota bacterium | reverse complement strand
TGTCTCGGCGTCTGCCCGGCAAATGCTATAGGCGAAACATATAATAAATGGGACAAGGCAGCCTGCCTTGAGAAATTAAAAGACTTTGCAAAGACTCGCAATATAGGGCAATATATATGCGGGCTCTGTGTAAAGGTGTGCGATGCAGGAACCACAGTTAGTTAAATTATTTACATGCATGCTTTCTCCTGAGGTATTCCTCTTTGAAGAGCTCAAGAGAGAGCTTAAATCAACATTCGGCCCCGTTGATTTAGAGAGTCCTGTCTGGCTCTGGCAACATACTGATTACTATTCAAAGGAGATGGGCGACGGGCTCAGGAGAAAATTTATTTTCTTCCATGACCTGATAAGACCAGAGGCCCTTCCTGAAATAAAGTTAAAAACCATTGAACTTGAACAGCGGTACCTCAGAAAAGGCGGGGGCAGGAGGATAAATCTTGACCCTGGCTATTTGAATTTTGCAAAGGTCATCCTGGTTTCTACTAAAGACTTCTCTCACAGGCTCTATCTCAGCCATGGCATATACGGCGAGGTGACACTTACATTTTCAGGAAAGACTTATCAGCCAATGCCCTACACCTATCCGGATTTCAGGACCCCTGAATACATTGACATATTCATAAGGGCAAGGGATTTATATAAGGCCCAGATGGAGAAGGGTATAAAGAAGTAATTAAAGCAGCACGAGGTTGTCTCTGTGTATTGCCTCATCTGAATATTTATATCCGAGTGTCTTTTCTATCTCTGAGGTCTTCTTGCCTTTAATACGCCTGAGGTCTTCTGAAGAATAATTGGTCAGACCTTTAGCAATCCTCCTACCTTCCTGATTTACACAGCTTACAGCATCGCCGATATTAAAATCGCCCTCAACCATTGTAATGCCTGAAGGGAGGAGGCTTCTGCCCTGGGTTATCAGGGCCTTTACTGCACCATCATCGAGGTGCAAAACACCCTTTGACCTCAGGCCATAAGCTATCCAGCCCTTTCTCGAAGATAATCTTTCTTCCCTGGGTTTGAAATATGTCCCTAATTTTTCACCATCGAGCAGACGACTGAGAAGCCCCCCTTTTCTACCACTCATGATTATGACAGGGATTCCGTAAGCCGTAGCCCTCCTGGCAGCAAGGACTTTTGAGTACATCCCTCCTGTTCCGATGGGGCTGCCTTCACCGCCAGCCATCTTCTCTATTTTTGTGTTTATCTCATCGACATATGGTATGAACTGTGCATCGGGGTTTTTTTTCGGGTCTTCCATATATAAACCCTCAACATCAGAAAGAATGACAAGCATCTCAGCCTCGATAAGCCCTGCTACAAGGGATGCAAGCAGGTCATTGTCTCCAAACTTAATCTCATCAACAGCGACTGTATCATTCTCATTGATTACAGGTATAACCCCATAACCTAAAAGTGCGAGAAGTGTATTCCTGGCATTTATATACCTCAGGCGGTTTGTCACATCATCCCTTGTGAGGAGCACCTGTGCCACCTTCTTGCCCGACTCTGCAAAGCTACGTTCATAAGCCCACATAAGGCTTGACTGGCCAATTGCCGCTGCTGCCTGTTTGAGTTTTATGTCCTTCGGTTTTTCTTTCAGGCCTAATTTCTTGAGCCCTGCTGCCACTGCCCCTGAAGAGACAATCACTACCTCGCAACCCCTGTCAATAGCCTGAGAGACGTCCTTTGCTATGGTGTCAACCCTCTTCATGTCAAGGCCTTCATCAGCCGATGCGAGGATATTGCTGCCTATTTTTATGACCAATCGTTTCATGTGAAAAACCTTTTTATATTATTCCTTACCATTAACTTCATCACGGTTCTTTCCTGTTTATATCTTCAATTGCGTCAAAGTCTTCATCATACGAATAAATTTCGTTAAGACCTTGATATTTCATGAAGATAGCATTATATGCATCAATGTAATCAATGTTTTTTCTGCTGAAAAGGACAATGGCATCTGCAATAATATCTTTGTCAGGGATATAGAGGTTCTCAGTGCTGATTATAATAGATATTTTTTCAATTACATCGGCTTTTGACACCTTATAATAAGACAGAAGCGTCCATATTAATTCAGCAATTACAATGCCGGATGTTGCAAGGGCAATTTTGCCTTCAAGCGCTTCTTTAAAGATTTCTCTGCACTTATTATACTTCGAAGGGTCATCTTTGATGAGAAATCTGAGGAATATATTTGTATCAATAAACTTCTTCCGCATAGCTTAAGTGCCTGCTGCTTTTTTGGCAACTCTTTTTTTTACTTCTTCCCTGATCCTGTGGAAATCTACAGGTTTTTCCTTAGCAGATACCTTTATCGAGCCTCCGATATCAAGGATATTGCCCCTTAAAGGTTTAATAACAGCCTGGTTACCCTCAACAACTATAATAACTTTTTCGGATGGTTTCAGGTTTAATGCCTTCCTTATCTCTTTTGGTATTGTCATCTGCCCCTTTGATGTCAGTATTGCAACTGGCATATTATCCTCCATTTCTATATTTTTCCTACATTTTATCATCTTTCTTACAAATATGCAAAGTTATTTCATTGAATGTGTATTATTTCTTTCCCTCCACCGTAACAGCTAAATAAGACAAAAGTTTTTTAATTCCTTTACCTGTAACTGCAGATATAGGGAAAAAATCAATTGCATTGGTTTTGCAATATTCTGTAAGTTTATTAAATCTATTTTTATTGCCTGCAATGTCAATCTTTGTGCCAACAACCATCTGTGGCTTTTCAATAAGCATGGGGCTGTAAAGCTCAAGCTCCCGATTTATTTTACTGAGATTTTCAACAGGGTCGCCCTCAGCCATCTCCGATATATCAATGAGATGCAGGAGTATGGATGTCCTTTCCACATGTCTTAGAAATTGAAAGCCCAGCCCAGCACCCTTGTGAGCGCCTTCGATAAGGCCCGGAATATCAGCCACTACAAAGCTCTTATGTTCCTCGTATTTAACAACACCGAGCACAGGCACGAGGGTTGTGAATGGATAATCTGCGATTTTGGGTCTTGCCGCTGAGATTGCAGAAATCAATGTGGATTTTCCTGCATTTGGAAGGCCGATTAATCCGACGTCTGCTAAGAGCTTCAGCTCCAGGATTAAAGTCTTCTCTTCACCTGATTCACCTGGCTGGGCGAATTTGGGTGCCTGCCTTGTAGAGGTTGCGAAATGAGCATTGCCGAGGCCTCCCCTGCCGCCCTGTGTAACTATGGTCTCCTGCATTTCATTGATAAGGTCTGCCACAAGCTCGCCAGTTGTTGC
>JACROP010000010.1 GCA_016214385.1 Nitrospirota bacterium | reverse complement strand
AAAGCGTCAGGTTGGAGAAATAGTTGGCCATATAGGAATAGTGAAAAAAGAATTAAATAACCTTTACCTGATTCATGCAAATGGCCAGAAAGGCAGGGACTCAGGAGAGGTCAGGAAAGTCCTTCTTAAGAAGTATCTTCAAGACACGAATTTCATCGGCATAAAAATTACCAGGTTTTAGCCCTTGAGTTTTTTCACAATCTCAGGAAACTCTCTCTTAAATTCAGGATGGGTCCTTCCTAAAAAAACTTTTAACCCCTTTATTTCTAAATTAAGATCATCAATAGCCTGTTTAAGCTTATAGATATCAGCCCTGGTTTCACTAAGAGTATTAAGCTCTTTCTCAAGAAGATTCAATCGCTCTTTCAATGCAACCTCTTTCATCATGCCTCCTGAGGCTATTTATTTTCTCCTCTGGTGTCGGGTCTTCCTGAGGAGCTTTTTATGTTTGTGTTTGCTCATTTTTTTCTTACGCCATTTTACAACACTACCCACTTATTCACCCCCTTATGGAGACGAGTGACGAGCGACTTTTCAAGAGACGAGTGACGAGTGACGAGTTATTATATTTACTTGTCACTTGTCTCTTGTCGCTTGTCTCTGAATTGGTCTCTCGTCTCTCATCACGAGTCTACTGTATTCTTTTGCCTGGTGTATAAAGGCTTCAAGCTGTATCTCTGAGGCAGTAGCCTCTGCCCCGTCATAGGCAATGCTCAGACAGGGAATATCAGTATTGTTTTTCAATCCTCTCAAAAGGGCGCTTACGATAGTCCCGGGCATTCTGAAAAAATCTTGTAATAAGAATGGTTATAATATCAGAGATGTCTTTTTTTATCAATGCCTTCTGGAGTGCCATCAAGTTTACATAGTAAAGCCATTCCTCTACAGGCGCAAGCCAGACCTCACAGCCGAGGGCCTCAACCTTTCTGACAATATCCTCGTTGGAGAAGGCATTATGCCTGACAAATATTTCGCCGATGATACCAATGATTGGCTTTGTATCCTTTGTTTTAGATATTCTCGCAAAAGAGTTACGCATCTCGGTCAGAAGCTCATAAAAGGCACCGTTCTGGCTTTTAACTGTTCTGGGAATCTTGATTAGATATTCCCTGTAAGTTTCATCACTCTCACCCCTGCTAATCTCATAGGGCCTGGTTTCATGAAGGCATTTGATGGCGAGCTCTATGGCCATTATGCCCATCCATGCTTTTTTGGTGAAATCCTTACCGACTATGCCGAGCTCTTTATAAAATGAAGAGTCCTGATTAGGTGAGAAAATAGGGACGTCAGGGTGACCTATTTCATCCAGGACCAATCTATGCAGTACATTGTACTGACCAAAGCGGCATGGCCCTGTCCCTGATGGCATAAAAAAGGCAGCCCTTCCGGGGTCGAAGTCTCTGCCTTGTGCCTTTTTTACCATGTCGCCGGTTGTGATGGCACACGGGTAACATTCTTTACCTGACACATGGCGCCTTCCAATTTTTATAGTCTCTGCATCTGGCGCATCCATGACCTCAGCATCAAGGCCGCACGATTCAAAAGCAGCAGCAAGGCCAAAGGCATGATCCGACATCCTCGGTATATAAACTATCTTGTTTGATGAATTTGCAGTCAGCGAAATTGCTCTGGCCTTTTTGGGATGTCTCCGGGGAATTTCTTTCATACTATTAATGCTGTCGAGGAAGGCTTCACACCGTGTTATCACACCTGCATCCGCGCTGTGCTCATCGATTTCAATATGGAGAAACGGTTTTCCACCCATTGATTCCTTGAAAAACCGATGGATAAATGAATCAGGCCCGCAGGAAAAATTCCCGATATAAAGGGCAAAGAGATTTGGATTTTCCCTGATTATTTCTGCTGCGGCTAATATTTTCTGCCCCGACCTCCAGTACATATTTGGCCAGTTTTTATTGATGTTAATCTCTTCGATAGGGAGAAAATCCATTGGTATGGATAAAATGCCGAGGTTCATTAGTTTTCTGGGGATATCGAGATTTACGCCTGGATCAAAGGCATTGTAAGGGCGGCCAATAATGACGATAGTCTTGTCATTGATGGTCTGCAAGACTTCTCTCCCCAGGTTCTTTATCGAAGATATGAATTCTTTCTGTGCTTCTTCGGCCTTATTGCATGCATTTTTAATCTCGTTCATTGAGACTTTAAATACCTTTAAGGTTTTATACAATTGTTTGAGTAGAAAATCTTTGCCAAGTTCAAAATTAATAACAGGGCTTAGTATTTTCGCATCAGCGAATGCAACTCTCGCAACATATGGCATTGTCTGGACGTATGGGCAGGAAAAGCCGCGCTTGAAGGGCTCACCTGGGGTATTAAGATTGATAAAGCTCGGTATTAAAATAGCATCAGGACCCTTTTCTATCAGATCCATTATATGGCCATGAGCAACTTTAACAGGAAAACAACTCTCAGCAAGCACTGCCTCAGCGCCTTTATTAACAATCTGTCTGTTGGTTTTAGATGATAACTCTACCTCAAAGTCAAGTTCCCACAAGAGAGTGCTCCAGAAAGGCAAACTTTCCTTAAAAAAGAAAATCCTCGGTATGCCGATTTTCGCCTTGATCCCGATGCTTCGGGAAAGCCTGTCCTTATATTGGTTGTGCGCTTTTTCAAGGAGGCTTTCTCTTTCCACAAACAGGTCGGACTTTTCTGTTTTTTCTCTGCGTCTTATATCGTATTTTTCACATCTGCTTCCATAAAATAGCGCTTCTTTTTCTCCTGAAATCTTAACCTGGTTTATCTCACAGAGGTTTTCACAACCTTTACACCCAAGGGAGGTTATTTCATAAGGCCTCTTTGAAAGGTCAAAACCTTTAAAAGTCGTGAGTCGTGAGTCGTGAGTCGTGAGTCTTTTATCTTTTTCTGACTCCTGACTCCTGACCCCTGACCCCTGACTTTTCATGTGTCTCATCGCAATAAGGGACATACCGATGGCGCCGGTAACATCATGATGAGGCGGCACAATAATTTTCTTTTGAAGATAATTCTCAAAGGCAGCAACAACTGATTTGTTAAAGGCTACACCGCCCTGAAAGAATATTTTCTCACCGATTCTCTTATCACCGACTACCCTGTTTATGTAATTCTGGACAATCGAATAAGAGAGTCCGGCCACCAGGTCTTTTTTGGATGCGCCCCTCTGCTGCCTTGCCAGGAGGGAGTTCTCCATAAAGACCGTGCATCTTTCACCGAGAGAGCATGGATAGTCTGAAGCAAAGGCCAGACGTTCAAAATCTCCCTTTATTGAAATATCAAGTTTTTCGGCCTGCTCTTCAAGAAAAGAGCCCGTTCCAGCAGCGCATGCCTTATTCATTTCAAAATCAACAATAATGCCGTCTCTCAGGGAAATATATTTTGAATCCTGGCCTCCTATCTCAAAAATGGTATCCACTGCGGGGTCTATCTCAATGGCTGCTGTGGCCTGCGCTGTAATCTCATTTTTAACTATATCAGCCCCAACGAAATCTGCAATCATATATCTGCCAGAACCAGTAGTTCCCACTCCGAGGATTTCTACTTTATCTCCAATTTCCTCCCCTACTTCCTTAAGCCCCTGTCTCACAGCTTCGATAGGTCTGCCTGCTGTCATCAGGTATCTCTTTGAGAGGAGTCTTCCTTCTTCATCTATAACAGCAAGGTTTGTACTTATGGAGCCCACATCTATGCCTAAATAAGCATTTACTCGCCCTTGTTTATTCACGACATGAATCGGGTATGATACAAGGTGTCTTTTCTGAAAATCTTCGATGTGCGTGCAAAGAGGCCTGTGCCCTGCCTCTTCATGCTTGTAATCAGAAATAAATTTTTTTAATCTCTCAATCGTATAAGGCCTGATAGCATCTTGTTCCATATCTTTGAGGGCAGCACCTATTGCACCCATCAGTGCAAAATGCTCTGGTATCAAAAGCTCATTTAGACCGAAGACCTCTCTGAACGCCCTTATCATGCCTCTATTTGCGGCAACTCCTCCCTGAAAGCTTACTGTTTCAGGCAATTTAATACTCTTACAGATACTGCCTTTAAAATTTCTTGCAACGGCAAAACAAAGGCCAGCCACTATATCTTCCACAGGGGTTGCTATCTGCTGAAGGTGTATCATGTCAGATTTCGCAAAAACGCTGCATCTGCCGGCAATTCTCGGAGGTGTCTCAGACTTTAAAGATAGCTCGCCAAACTCCTCTATGGTAAGCCCGAGCCTCTCTGCCTGCTGGTCGAGAAAGGAGCCTGTTCCAGCAGCGCACACAGAATTCATGGAAAACTCTTTTAGCTTTCCATCCTCGAGGACAATCAGCTTGGAGTCTTCGCCACCCATTTCAATAATACTCCTGACCTCGGGGTAGAGATTTCTTGTAGCATGTGCTTGAGCTATTACCTCATTGATGGGCTCGAGGCCCAGGGCATTTGCAATGAGTTTACCCGCTGAACCAGTAATGCTCAGGGAATCTGCTCGGTTACGAGTTTCAATCAAGAGTTCCAGGGCAGTTTCGAGGGGCCTTCCTTTATGCCTCTTGTATCTGGTCTCAAGAATATTTCCAGCAGTATCTAAAACCGCAAGTTTTACGCTAACAGAACCTGCATCAAGGCCGATATGTCTTGACATAGAAACTATCCCTCTTTTTCCCACCGTGCCTCTAACTTCTTCATTAACTGAGGCATTGTCGTATATTCCATGTCTTCAAGTCCAAGCCTGTGGGGCTCGAAGGGGCCATGATGCCTGAGGTAGTTTGCTACTTCATTGGCCTTTTTCCTTGCATCATCAAAGGCGGGGTCGTCAAAGAGATCACGCGGGCCTAAGAGTTTCCCGTGAGTAATCTGAAAACCTGCTGCAATGACCCTCGGTGGGCCGTCAAACCTCGATGGGTTAGCCTCATAAAAGGCAACAGGCATAAGCGGGCCGTGGTGAGAGCCTCTCATCCAGCCCTCAACAAGGTGTGAGAAGGCAAATGGTTCTAATGCTTCACCTACTGCTGGAAAGCCTGCCTGACATCTCACAACAAGGACGGGGTCATCTTTGCCTACATAGTGGCCTGCTATCAGGCTCAATTTCTGTGTTGAAGCAGATGCTGCGATTTCTCCGTCTTTCCTGTAAACATTTTTTATCATGAACCTCCTCATTGCTCCAATAAACATGAGAAGGTCATACATTTCGTCCGGGCATGAGAGGAAAATTCTTTTGTGCTCGAATACATCAAGAACCTCGAATTTGAAACCTTCATGCATTGAGGGATCTATAACCAGCCCTGCTGTGTTAAAGGGATCTGCATACATCTGATAAAGCGGTAAATTCCAGGCGCCAGGTGAGGTCTTATCAGCCATAAAGATAATTATTGGCTCACTTTTACGTTCTGTAAACTCCATCTCAGCAACCCCGGGGCCCATCCCTTTAACTGACCCGGTGAAGGAATCGCTTAATATGTCCTGGCCAGCTCCGTAGAGTTTAAGTTTTTTAGCTATTTCTGTACATTCAAGAAATACATTCCATGAAAACTTATGGATATCGGAATTATCTATGCCTTTTTTGTGGGTCATTATCAGTTCAAGGTCATCACCGCAACGGGTGACATGGCCATCAATCAGCAGACCCTTTTCAACCGCAAATGAAAGCTTATCCCTCGCAGCCTCAAGAATATCCGGATGGACGCATGTGTGGCCAACATATCCACCTACATCGGCCTTTATTACACTCAGGGTAATCTTTTCAGTCATTAGAACCCTCCTCTCTAAATGCTATTTCCTTAAAGGCTTCCCTATCCTCCTCTCTACTGATGCAACCTTCTCATTAAGCCTGCTCGGCTTGCCTTTTCTATCGTCAATTGAAATTGTTGTTATAGCCCTGTCACACAGTTCCATCATGCGTTTGTGGCATTTCTGAATAAGGCCCATAACTGCATCCCACTCGCCCTCCACAACCGTACCCATAGGGTTTACCTTATAAGGCATTCCACTGGTATCCACGATCTTCAGCACCTCTGCCAGCTGATCTCCGATACTGCTTCCCACCCCTATCGGGACTATACTGAACTCTACAAGCATAATACACCTCCCGGGGAAAATTAAAGTTATAAACCTTTTTTCATATATTTAAAACTGAATCCTGCGTAAAGGCATATAAATTAACACGACTACCGCTTATGTATTCGTGTCACTTACGTCATTCCTGCGAAGCTTGTCCCTGCATGTCGTAAGCAGGGAGCAGGAATCCAGTTCCCATGCCTTCTTCTGGATTCCTGCCTGCGCGGGAATGACGACTATTTGTAAGCTTTTGGGGTCTTCCCTCGCGGGTTCAGGTTTGCAACCTGAACCCGCAAATTGGAAACTATAACTATACCTTACACCTATAAAAATTAAAAATACATGTCAAAATGTAAAAAATTATAAACCTGGTCAGAGACTCGTGCCGAGCCTTACTCCCTCAACCCTCATTATCAGCCATTTATTAAGCGACTTCTCCAGAGATACCTTTATGTTTTGAGCCCTGCCTGCCTCTCCCAGGATATAACCCCTGTCCTGTCCTTCTGAGGCAATGACCCTTACATTGAACTCAGCCTCTGCCCTGTCATTGTTGACAGTAATCCGCAGGGCATCCCTTTCAATTTCAATATCATTCAGGTGTTTGAACACATGCTGAAATATTGTTTTTATCTGGAGATAACCATTTCCATAATCATCCCGATAATTGTAAGAAATATATTTCATAAGGCCATCAATGTCTTCTGCCTCAATAGCCTTTTGCCCGCTATTTATAACCTTTTTTATTCTCTTCTCATCTGTGGGATATAAAATATATGCAAGTACTATAATGAGAACAAAAATAGATGATAAAATCCATTTCAGGCGTCTCATTCAGCATATCCCCGGTAATTCTCTCGAGGCAACATTTTAACTCAGAAAATGCATTAACCACAGAGTTTACAGAGAAAAAAATGAACTGAGAACTGAGAAGTAGGAAGTAAGAAGTGAAGTCATAACTTCCCATTTCCTATTTCTCATTTCCCAATTTATATCTCTGTGCCTCTGTGGTTAAACGGTCTCTTTGTATTCGAAAGTGATGCTAAGCCTGCCGTTCCTTAGAGAGCTTTTCTTTTTCCTTCTCATATGCCTCTTTCCCGGCCTCAACTGCTGTTGAAATTAAAGATTTTTTCTCATCAACATAGCCTCTCCCCTTCTCTACTGTGGACTCTACTTTCCCTTTGACCTGATGAGCATAATCAGCAGCTCTCTCTCTCACGTCCTCTGTTAATTCTCTGATCTTCTGCCTGGTTTCGCGGCCAGACTGTGGAGCCATCAATAATGCAAGACCAGCACCAACTGCGCCTCCTATAAGGAATGCTAAAAAGACGCTCCCTGTGGAAAAACCTCTTTCTTCACTCATTACTTGCCTCCTTTCAAAATACCCTTGACCAAAACGCCGAGGGCAGTCTTTATTGCAACGCCAAGACTTGCGGTTTTAATCGCAAAAGACGCACCAGTGCCTTTGAGCAGTCTATTTATATCATTAAGCAGACGCCCTATGTTTCCTACAGCCTGTGCGAAATCCCTTATATTTCTAATGGAATCCTCAATCCCATGCGCTATCTTATTGGTGGTCTGAACTGTCCCATCAAGGTTGTCGAGAAGTGGCTTTAAAGACTGCTGGGTGGTTTTTAAGAACTCATCTATAGTCTTTGCAGTTCTTCTTAACTGGATAATTGTTGGAATAAGGAATGCTACCATAATTAAAAAGGCAATCGTTATTAACACAAAAAGAATTTGATTTACCAAGTTCTACTCCTTCCTGTTTTGCTTATATCATAAGTTTCAGTATTTTGCAAATCTTTACTTTTCCTCTGTCTTTTCTTTCTTCAAAGTTGCCCTCTCTGCTATAATCTTCTGGCTGAGATGTGCAGGCACTTCTTCATAATGGGAAAACTCCATAGAATAGATGCCGCGGCCGCTGGTTAAAGAATTGAGCTGGTTTGCATAGGTAAGCATTTCAGCCATCGGGACAAGGGCCATGATTTTCTGGTTGCCTCCAGAATATGGCTCAACGCCCTGAACCTTGCCCCGTTTCCCATTGATATCACCTATTACGTTTCCAAGAAAATCGTCAGGAACAATAACTTCTATCTTCATTATCGGTTCAAGGAGGGTTGGCTTTGCCTCAGGCACAGCTTTCTTTATCGCCAGGGAGCCTGCAATCTTAAAGGCAAGTTCAGAGGAGTCAACTGTATGATATGAGCCGTCATAAAGTGTAACCCTGGCATCTACAACAGGGTAGCCAGCGAGCACACCTTCGTGCATAGCTTCAATGACACCCTTTTCAACAGCAGGTATGTATTGCTTCGGTATCACCCCCCCGACTATTTTATTTACAAATTCAAAACCTGTACCTCGCTCAAGCGGCTCAATTGTTATCCAGCAGTCTCCATACTGGCCTCTTCCTCCCGATTGTTTTTTATATCTACCCTGGGCCTTTGCCGTAGACCGTATTGTTTCTCTGTAAGGGATTTTAGGGGTCTTCATTAAAACCTCAACCCCGAATTTCCTTTTTAACCTCTCAAGGGTAACCTCAAGATGCACCTGCCCCATCCCTGAAAGAATCATTTCTTTGGTCTCATCATCCCTGTGGAATTTAAGGGCCGGATCTTCTTCAAGCATCCTTTGCAGTCCTGTGCTGACCTTTTCTTCATCTCCTCTGCTCTTCGGTGCAATAGCAAAAGAAATCACAGGGTCGGAGAATTTAATTGGCTCAAACTGTATGGGATTGCCTTCATCAGTCAGGGTGTCGCCTGTAAGGGTGTCCTTGAGTTTTGCAACTGCTGCTATCTCGCCAGGGCCAACCTTCTGGGCTGGAATCTGTTTTTTACCCATAAGGTAAAAAATCTGGCCAATCCTCTCTTTACTGTCACGGGTAGAGTTATAAACAGTATAATCTGCTTTAAGAACTCCTGAGAAGACCCTGAAAAGACTTAATTTGCCAGCAAAGGGGTCAGCTATTGTTTTGAAAACCTTGGCAGAAAAGGGCTCATTTTCTAAAGGCCTTCGCTCAATTTCATGGCTGGTTTTAGGGTTTTTACCGTTAATCGGTGTTATCTTTGATTTTTCAACAGGGGAAGGAAGACATAAAAGTATTGCATCAAAGAGCTGATGAACCCCCATGTTTTTAGTTGCAGACCCACATACTACTGGAATGAATCTCCTTGTAATGGAGCCCTCTCTTAGCCACTTTTGTATGTCATCTATGGTTAATTCTCCACCTTCCAGATACTTTTCGAGAAGGGCATCGTCACATTCTGCTATTCTCTCTACAAGCTTCCTGCGGTGCTCTTCAGCTTCGGACTTAAACGTAGCCGGAATATCTTCCTCTGTTGCCCGGCCATTTTGATACCGTATTGCCTTCATACCTAAGAGATCAATGAGGCCTGCAAAACTCTCGCCTGACCCCATAGGAATCTGTAGCGGTATTGCAGGAGTGTCGTAAGATTTCTCAAGCTCTCCAACAGCCATATAAAAATCGGCATTCTCCCTGTCCATCTTATTAATAAAAACAATTCTCGGTATTTCATACTGGCAGGCATATTGCCAGACTTTTTCTGTCTCGGCCTTCACGCCTGAAAGGGCACTGACTATTACCACTGCCCCATCAACTACGCTGAGACACCCTTTCGTATCTTCGATAAAATTTGTATAGCCAGGGGTATCAATGAGATTAATTCTATAACCATTCCAGTTGCAGAAGGCAATAGCAGATAATATTGAAATCTTCCTGTTTACCTCTTCAGGCTCATAATCTGTAACGGTATTTCCATCTTCCACCTTCCCAATCCTGTCAGTTGCCTTTGCATCAAAGAGCATAGCCTCAACAAGAGAGGTCTTACCTGCCCCTCCGTGCGCTATTATTGCAACATTTCTGATTTTTTCTGCATCAAAGTTCACCATGATTCCCCCACAAAAGATTGAAGATTGAAAATTGAAAATTTAAAATCTTCAAATTTCAATTCCTAAAGTATTTCCTCTATAACCGGTTTGTACTCTTCTTTTGTCTCTGCTTTTTTGCCCCAGATCTTTATAATTATGAAGGTTATTATCAGACAGGCAAACCCCATAATTGCAGCCACAATGTCTGAGTTTACATTTTTAAGATACATCTCTCCAATGTTTTTGCCAAGTATTGCTCCGCCAATAAGTGCAATTACAGGGAGCCCGTAAACAAGGATTGTGCCCTTAAGGTATGCCTGGGGCTTCATAACAATTTTAACAGTCTGCCCCACCCTTGCATTTATGGGATTCAATGCCTCTATCTCCATACCCTCATTTGAGGGTTTGCATGTGCCTGTTGCAGGGCATGATTCACACACGCCTCTTTTTTGAACAAGAACCTTCGCCATAAAACCCTCTGTTTTTATAACTATGCCTATTTCTTCTATCATTTAATTCCTCATTTTGAGGGTTCAGGTTTTGTAACCTGAACCTAAATGTTTCGCGTATGTCCTAACTTAAGGGTTCAATTTTGCCAGCCTGTTGAAAAACTACTCAGTTGTGTCATCTTAACGAGTATAAGATTTCTCGCTTCGCTCGAAATGACAGAAAAGAGACTTTTTCAACAGGATGCTTAAGCCTTTCGCTCTTTTTCTTCTGCGCCTCTAAGGAGTTTATACTCAATGCTGTCTACAAGGGCCTGCCAGGATGCCTCGATTATATTTTCAGAGACCCCTACGGTTCCCCATTTTCGGCTATCATCTCCTGATTCAATTAGAACCCTTACCCTGGCAGCAGTGCCTTTGCCAGGAGCTAAAACCCTTACTTTGTAATCAATAAGTTTTACTTCTTTTAGCGCAGGATAGAATTTTTCAAGGGCCTTTCTCAGGGCATTATCGAGGGCATTAACAGGGCCATTGCCTGTTGCAGCAGTATGCTCTACCTTACCGCCCACCCTGACCATTATTGTGGCTTCACTCACCGGCTCCTCGCCTTCTTTCCGTTTTTCAACGATTACCCTGAAGCCTATCAGATCAAAGAATCTCCTGTGCAGGCCGATGGTTTTTTTCATCAGGAGTTCAAATGATGCCTCAGCACCTTCAAACTGGAAACCCTGATTTTCGAGGTCTTTTAAAGTACCTACTATTTCCTGAACCTGTGGGGAGTCAGGTTTAAACTCTATTCCAAAATCCTTTGCCTTTCTCAATATATTGCTCCTGCCTCCAAGGTCAGAGATAAGTATCCTCTGATAGTTGCCAACAAGTTCGGGTTTTATATGCTCGTAAGTCTCAGGCCTTTTCTGGACAGCGCTTACATGAATCCCTGCTTTATGGGCAAAAGCACTATCACCGACAAATGGCTGCCGCTTGAAATGCCTTAAATTTGCAATCTCAGTAACAAATCGTGAAACCTCTTTTAATTTCCTTAATTGTTCACCAGTTATGCAATCATAGTTAAGCTTTAACTTTAAGTTCGGTATTACAGAGCACAGGTTGGCATTGCCGCATCTCTCGCCCAGGCCATTCATTGTGCCCTGCACCTGTATAGCGCCTAATTCAACAGCAATTATGGAGTTTGCAACTGCACATTCGGCATCGTTATGCGCGTGTATACCAACCGGAGTCTTTACCATTTTCAGCACTTTACCCATTATTGCCCTCAGGTCTGTAGGTAATGTTCCTCCGTTAGTATCACAGAGAACCAGGCAGTCAGTTCCTGCAGACTCTGCTGATTTTAAAGCCTTAATAGCGTATTCAGGGTTTGACTTGTATCCGTCAAAGAAGTGTTCAGCATCAAAAAATACCCTGTCAACTCTTTTTTTAAGATAAGCAACAGAGTTGTGGATAAGTTCAAGATTCTGAGAAAGGGATATTTTCAGCGCCTCTTTTACATGAAAATCCCATGATTTCCCAAAAATAGTAACTACAGGGGTCTCAGAATTAATAAGGGCCTTTATGTTCGGGTCATCGTGAACTTTATGCCCTGCCCTGTGAGTAGAGCCAAAAGCAACAATCGTAGATATGTTAAATTTGAGTTTTTTTACTTCTTTAAAAAACTCCGCATCCCTCGGGTTAGAGCCAGGCCATCCACCCTCGATATAATGCACACCAAATTCGTCCAGCTTTTCAGCAATCCTGAGTCTATCCTCAACAGAGAAAGAGATGTCCTCTGCCTGGGCACCGTCCCTTAAGGTTGTATCATAGATTTCAATCTGACGCATTGTGTTTATTCCTAAATGTTTCCCAACATAGAGATAGGGAAGGCAGTCTCAGAATTTCTATCCCGAAGCATCGGGATTTATATTCTGTTTTAGCCTTTTAGTTTCAATGTTTTTTGTCAAATCCATAACGTCTTTTTTTATAAGGTGTCGTATAGAAATTCTTCACCAGCCTTCCCTATCTATCTTGTTAGTTTTACTGTATTCTCAGGGACAAAAGCCCCCCTTTATTTTGTTTCTGCCAGGCCAAATGCCTCATGCAAGACCCTCACAGCGAGCTCTGTGTATTTGGCCTCAATGACGCAGGAAACCTTAATCTCAGATGTGCTTATCATTATAATATTTATTCCCTCTCTGGCAAGGGTCTCAAACATCTTAGCAGCAACGCCTGAATGAGAGCGCATACCTACGCCGACAATAGAGACCTTCGCAATATCGTCCCTGATATCAACGCCTTTTGCACCGAGGTCATCGGCTATTTCTTCGGTAATTCTCAATGCCTTTTTTGCGTCTGTCCTCGGAACAGTAAAGGAGATATCAGTGGCTTTCCCGTCGCTGCTTATGTTCTGCACAATCATGTCAACAACTATATTTGAATTGGCAATAGAGTTAAAAAGCTTGGCAGCTATCCCCGGTTTATCAGGCACAGCCATAATCGTAACCTTGGCCTGGTTTTTGTCGTATGCAACCCCTGACACCACATTTTTTTCCATATCTTTATCCTCCCTGGTAACGAGGGTTCCTGAATTGTTATTAAAACTTGAGCGTACTACAACAGGAACATTATATTTCTTTGCAAACTCCACAGAGCGACCATGAAGCACTTTTGCCCCAAGGCTTGCCACCTCTAACATCTCTTCATAGGAAATTTTACCGAGTTTCCTGGCGTTGGGGACCATGCCTGGGTCTGTTGTGTATACACCGTCTACATCTGTATAAATTTCACAAAGGTCTGCATTAATGGCTGCAGCAATTGCAACAGCAGTTGTATCAGAACCACCCCTTCCGAGGGTTGTAACATCAGAAAACTCATCTATTCCCTGAAAACCTGCAATAACCGGTATCATATCTTCAGCAATAGCTCTTTNNNNTCGGTTGTTATCCTCTCAATTCTCGCTTTTGTATGGGCACTGTCAGTAATTATACCCGCCTGCCTGCCAGTAAGGCTTATAGCTTTAAATCCCAGCGACTGTATAGCCATAACCATAAGGGCGCTGCTTACCCTTTCTCCTGAAGACAGGAGCACATCCATCTCTCTTTCGTCAGGGACCTCTGTTATTTGCTGGGCAAGATTTACAAGCTTATCGGTTTCTCCTGCCATAGCAGAGACAACAACTACTACTTTATGCCCCTGTTTTTTAGTTGCCACCACACGCTTTGCAACTGCTCTAATCCTCTCAATATCTCCAACCGAAGTGCCGCCATATTTTTGCACAATCAATGCCAATTTGCTTCTACTCTCCTCCAATAAAATAATCCATGAGCTTATAGCCTTCTTCGAATTTAAGCACACCCTGCACATTCGCTATATCTTCATCAAAACCCTTTGCTTTTGAGATTACCTTCCTGTCACTCCTGTAAATAACAAAAGGCACAGGCTCTGATGTGTGAGTCTTCGCCTCGATTGGCGTTGGATGGTCAGGTAAGAGCAAAATTTTATAATCTTTAAAGCCTGTGATCCCATCCGTTATGGGGCCGACAACCTTTAAATCAAAATCCTCTATTGCCTTTATCTTTAAATCTATATCTCCCCTGTGGCCTGCCTCATCAGGAGCCTCTACATGCAGATACACAAAGTCTACAGTCTTCAGGGCCTTTAAAGCTGCCTTTGCCTTTCCGTAATAATTAGTATCAATCCAACCTGTGGCTCCTTTAACATTAATTATACTGAAGCCTGCATGGACACCTAAGCCTTTTGTAAGGTTTACAGCAGAGATTAAAGCCCCTCTAAGCCCGTATTTTCCCTTGAAAGTAGGTAGATTGGGTTTCTTGCCCTGCCCCCATAACCAGATGCTATTAGCGGGTTTTAATCCTTTCCTCGCCCTGATCCTATTAACAGGGTGTGATTCTAATATCTCTACAGACGACATCATAATATTTCTCAGGACATCTTCTCCATCACCTACCGGAAGATAATCCGCTATGTCCTTGCCGGTTATATCATGAGGTGGAGTGCAGTCCACACTGTATTCTCCATTTTTCCAGACCATAAGGTGTCGGTAACTCACACCAGGATAAAAATTTATTTCACTGTTGCCTAACTTCTGGTTTATTTCCTCAATAAGCGGCTTTGCCTCTTTTGTTGAGATATGACCACTGCTGTAATCATCCATAAAGGCCCTACCCCTGACATGTGGCGATTTGCCTGACTTTAGAATTTTCAATGTAACGAGATTACACCTGTATGCAATATCACGTTCACCGAGTTTCACTCCCATACTGGCAGCCTCAAAGGGTGCCCTGCCAGTGTAATATTTTAATGGGTCATAGCCCAAAACAGATAGATTGGCTACATCAGAGCCTGGAGGAAACCCCTCAGGAATAGTTCTCAGCATTCCCACCTCGCCCTCAGATGCAAGCATATCCATATTTGGGGTATTTGCCGCTTGAAGGCATGTCTTTCCTGATAATTCTTTCAGAGGCCTATCAGCCATTCCATCCCCAATTAAGACCATGTATTTCACTTGAAAATACTCCTACCAAATTGAGAGCCCTACAAAACGTCTTTCAATAACTTCTCTACCTCTGAGACTGCTGCCTTTACTTTTATGGGTTTC
>JACROP010000009.1 GCA_016214385.1 Nitrospirota bacterium | reverse complement strand
GTTTTTTAGTATTGTTCAGGCAACCCTTTCTGCAATCAACATGAGCACCTTCCATCCCGCTCCCTTCGTGATTCACACATTAATCTCTGGTATGGTTTTTGGTATCGGAATGGTTATTGCTGGTGGCTGTGCTTCTGGCTCTCTGTATAAAGTCGGTGAAGGTAATGGCACCTCCCTCCTTGCGGTGATTTTTGGCCTTTCCATCGGTCAGGCAATATTTGTAGATATGGGTGGGATATTTAACAAACTTCTCCCGCAATCATGGATAGCATCCTCTGCAGCAAAAGGACTCCCTAAAGAGAAAATAACCTCATGGTTTGACACTTATCTCACTGGCTACGTGTGGGATCAGCCAACGCTTCAATTATCCCATACAAAGGCAATATCGGAGGCGTTTCCCGGGGCGTGGAAGTATTTTATTGGTGATGCGATGATAAACACCATCATACCGGCAATACTGCTGCTGGTGGTGATATATGCTGTCTGGGTTAGAAAAGGCTTTATCAAGAAGAGGGTAAAGGAAAAAGGTACAACAGGTTTTGGTAAGGAGATTGCTGGTATCTGGAGCATGATAACTGCCTCCAAGAGGACAACCATTATGGGCATACTCATCGGCATTACTGCAGGTATTCACATCCTTGCCATAAAAGGGATGCAGCTTAAGTTTGGTGTTAACAATTTTGGACAGCTTCTAACAAGAATGGGTCATAATGGTGATGTCACTATAAAGGGTACGGTCTTTGACCCTGGATACTGGTATATCACCAGCCAGGAGGCACAATTGGGTGCATGGATTCTGGAGAAATTCGGCTGGAATATGCACGACAATGTATTCTTCGGTGTCGTTAACGGAATCCCAGAACTCTGGCGCAACCCTGCACTCTGGATGTCAATAGGTATAATCTTTGGCGCTATGGTTATGGCCCGTTTAAACAATGAATTCAGGTTTAAAATGCCAAAAGGTGAGCTCTGGGTCTGGGGTATTCTCGGTGGAATATTGATGGGAATAGGCTCAAGGCCTTCTTTGGGATGCAATATCGGGGCATTCTTCATAAGGGTTGCTGGTGGTGACCCCAGTGGATGGTTATACCTTGCGGGTATGGCAACTGGTGCCTTTATCGGTGTTAAGTTCTTTAACTGGTGGACAGAGAGGAAAATGGCTAAGGAAATCGAAGCTTTTTAATTAACTATGAATTAAAAGGAGGAAAACTATTATGGCTGTGAAATTCGAGAAAAAAGGTGAAGGAAGCTATATGCTTGATGTGTGTGGGTATGTCTGCCCGCATCCCCAGATCTATTGCAAAAAGTCTCTTGAGAAAGTGAGCGTGGGCGATGTTATTGAGGTAATTTTCGACAATCCCTCGTCTGCTGAGACTATTACCCAGATGTGTGATTCCATGGGACACGAGGTCATAGATAAAAAACAGGAAGGCGGTAAATTTATATTTAAGATAAAGAAGACATAAGTTTTTGAATCGTAGGAGGCGATGGAATGAAGAATAGTTTGTGGATTATGATTGTTATTGTTGTTGCGATACTGGGCTTTTTGGTTGGCCTATGGCGCTCCAGGCGGAGGCTATGGCGCTCCAGGCGGAGGCTATGGCGCTCCAGGCGGAGGCTATGGCGCTCCAGGCGGAGGCTATGGCGCTCCAGGCGGAGGCTATGGCGCTCCAGGCGGAGGCTATGGAAAATAAATTCTGTGCATACTAAATAAGAGGGACAAAAATGAAAAAAGTATTGCTTGCAATAGACGACACTAAGGGCTCTAAAACTACTCTCAAAACATTCATTGATTTATTTTCATGTGCACGCCCAGAAAAGGTGTTGCTGCTGTATGTTGAAAAGTTTGAAGGCAGGTCTTTAATAGATGAAATGCTGGGTAATGCAGAAATGTCTACTTTAAGGGAAGCATTAGAAGGAACAGAATTCAAAAAGGCAATGGACAGGAAAGCCAATACAATTTTAGAATATTACAAAAAGGCCCTGGAAGATAATGGCGTGACCGGGATAAAGACTGTTATTAAATCAGGCCATCCGGCAGAGGAAATTCTCAAAACTGCAAAAGAAGAAGGGGCCGAAATGATAATTATTGGTTCGAGAGGGAAAAGGTTGCATACGCTCTCGATGGGCAGCGTTAGCAGAGAAGTGGCTAACAGCGCTAACGTCTCTGTGTTGATAGCAAGATAGAATTTAAGGTTAAACACAAACTTATTACCCTGTGGCAAAACCGCAGGGTATATTCTATTAATACAAACGCATTTAATTGTGATACTTTCCTGCTTAAAAAGATGAGAACTATAAGAATACTCCTCTTTGTGATTGCTGCCCTTTTATTCGTCAGTATATCAGCATGCAAACAAAAGACTAAACCAGCAGAGACGAATCCCCACTTATTAGTAACACCAGCAGATATAAAGGAAAATATTGGAAAATGGATTGTGATTGACTGCAGGAGTAAGGCTTTATACAATGAAGGGCACATCCCTGGCGCTATTAGTCTTGGGGCACGTTGTCATACGCTCCTCAGGGACACTGAAAAAATAATTGCGATAGTAGGAAAAATGAATGACGACTACGATTTTGAATCTATCAGGAAGGGGTTGGAAGAAGGGACAATTGAGAAAAAGACCCTTATAGCAAGTCTGAGTTTAAGACCTGTTGAGGATTTAGAGAAGCTCTTTGCTCAGGCCGGAATTAGTCATGACAAGACTGTAGTGATATATAGCGATTTCAGGGATATTCTCCCTGGCTACCACGCTGTCCCATTTTTCACACTGGAATATCTTGGGCATCCAGATGTCCGTGTCCTCGATGGTGGATTTGAGGCATGGGAGGCTGAAAGATACCCTGTTGAGAAGAAAGAGAATAAGCTTCCACCAACAGATTTTAAGGCTAAGGTAGTAAAAAATAGGCTCGCAACAGTTGATGAGGTCTTAAGGATAGCAAAGGGAGAGGCAAAGGATATCCAGCTTGTTGACTCGAGGCTGATTGATGAATATCTCGGCAAAAAACCCTCCCCTCCTGGACATTTCTTAGAAAAGGCTGTAAAAAGGGCTGGCCGTATTCCAAATACAACCCTTAATGTCCCACACTTCCTGCAGTTTACCGATATGAAGACCCTTAAGCTAAAGCCTATAGAAAGGCTTGAGAGGATGTATTTACCCTTAGACAAAAACAAGAGGACGGTTCTCTATTGCTACATAGCAAACCGTATTTCATTCAGTTATTTTATACTCAGACTGCTCGGCTTTAAAGATGTTGCCATTTACCATGATAGCTGGATTGTCTGGGGCAATGATGAGAGCCTACCCATAGAGACCGGGCCAAGGTAACTAATATGGTGAAATACGGTATAATAAATTATCTACCATAGGGTACCTCCCTTTGGGAGGATGGTAATATGTCTGAAGAAAAAAGAAACCAAATCTGGGCCCTTGTAATAACAGGCATTCTCATCCTGGCCAGTTTGGTATATTACAAGGTAAATGTATATTACCTCTACCTTGTAGCATACATCTGGTTCGGCTTTGTCTATGGGATGATGCTTCAGAATGGTAGATTCTGCTTTGCCTCTGCTTCGAGAGACCTTTTCGCTGCCGGGGTGCCGAGGATGGCTGTTGGTATTCTGGTAGCACTCGTGTTTTTCAGTATCGTTCAGGCAATCCTTTCTGCAACCAGGATGAGCACCTTCCATCCAGCCCCTTTCGGGCCTCATACATTAATCTCAGGGGTAATATTCGGCCTTGGAATGGTCCTTGCCGGTGGCTGTGCATCAGGCACCCTGTATAAAGTTGGTGAGGGTAATGGTACATCTCTCCTTGTGGCGGTTGCTGGACTTTCCATCGGGCAGGCAATATTCGTAGATCTGGGGGGAATATTTAACGAGCTCCTGCCCAACTCATGGATAGCATCATCTGCTTTAAAAGAACTTCCTGCCCCTAAAGGAGTCCCTCCTGATAAAATTACCTCCTGGTTTGACGTATATCTTACTGGCTATGTATGGAACTTGCCAGCGATTCAACTCTCTGAGACAAAGACTATATCAGATATCTTTCCAGGGGCATGGAAGTATTTCATTGGCAATTCATTGATAAATGTCGTTATACCTGCAATGCTACTGATCGTTATAATTTATCTGGCTGTCAGCAGAAAGGTCTTTATGAAAAAGATGAAGGACAAGGGCAGGAGAACCCTTCGTGATGAGATTGCTGGTATCTGGAGCATGATAACTGCCTCTAAGAGGACAACCATTATGGGAGTGCTTATTGGTATTACTGCAGGGCTTCACATCCTTGTGATGAAGGGGATGCAGTTGAAATTTGGTGTTGATAATTTCGGGAAGCTTCTCACAAAGATGGGGCATACAGGTGATGTCTCAGTTGACGGGACAGTCTTTGACCCTGGATACTGGTATATCACAAGCCAGGAGGCTCAATTTGGGGCATGGATCATGGAGAAATTTGGCTGGAATATGCATGACAATGTATTCTTCGGTGTAAATAATGGTCTTCCTGAGCCCTGGCGTAACCCTGCACTCTGGATGTCAATAGGTATAATCCTCGGCGCTATGGTAATGGCACGTTTAAATAATGAATTCAAATTTAAGATGCCAAAGGGTGAGCTATGGGTCTGGGGGCTCCTCGGTGGAATATTGATGGGAATGGGCTCAAGACCTTCTTTAGGATGCAACATCGGCGCATTCTTTATAAGGATTGCTGGTGGCGACCCAAGCGGATGGCTATATGGTTTGGGTATGGTAACTGGTGCCTTTCTCGGTGTCAAGTTCTTTAACTGGTGGACAGAAAGGAAGATGGCTAAAGAGATAGCGGCATTTGATGTGAGGCTATGATGAAAATACCTTTGGTAGTTATAGCTATTGTTATCGTGGGAATTCTGGGCTTTTTTGTAGTATACAGTCAAACAACTATCCCTAAAGAAGCGGCTGGTCCTGAGGCAGCTGCACCTGCCTATGGGGCAGGGGTAGCTACAGAGAGTATCGACTATGGAACCATAATAGTTATAATCATCCTATGTGCTGCTGTGCTCTTAAGTGGCCCCTTGAGGAGCGCCCTCGGCAAGAAAAAGCCATGAAAAAAGACGAAGTTATTATATTAGGCGGCGGTCTTGCAGGACTTTCTGCTGGATACGTCCTGTCAAAGGCAGGCCAGCCAGTTATAGTATTCGAGGGTGCCTCAACAGTTGGAGGCCTGTCAAAGACAGTTGTTCAGGGCGAATTCAGGTTTGATTTAGGCGGCCACAGGTTCATCACAAAAAGCGAGAAGATAGAGCATTTTGTAAAGGAACTGCTGGACGGTGAATTGATAGTAGTGCCCCGCAAAAGCAAAATCTACCTGCGCAATAAGTACTTTGACTATCCCCTGAAGTCTGCCAATGCCATTTTTGGTCTGGGCGTACTCACCACCTTAAAGATAATATTTGACTACAGCATCGAACGGTTCAAAAAACCTGTAAAAGAGACCGACAATATCTCTCTCGAGGACTGGGTTGTAAGTAATTTCGGCCGCACAATGTTTAATCTCTATTTCAAAGAGTACAGCGAAAAGGTATGGGGCATTGAATGTAGCAGGATAAGCGCTGAATGGGTAGCACAGCGCATTCATGGCCTATCCCTCGGTGTTGCAATTAAGAATGCCTTTTTCAAATTCAGTGGAAATGGGATACATACCCTCGCAGACAGATTCTTCTATCCTCAGCTCGGGGTTGGCCGGATTTCTGATAAGCTTCAGCGGGGGATAGACAAAAATAACCATGTTCTTACAAACACCAGCATCGTGCAATTAAGCCACACTGATTTCAGGGTAGAGGGTGTGACTGTAAAAAACTGTGATCATACCTATGCTGTCACCGGGAGAGAATTCATATCCAGCATACCTATAACCACATTAGTCCAGATGCTTCACCCACAGGCTCCTGAAGATGTGCTCAACGCAGCTTCCAGGCTCAGATACAGAGACCTTGTAGTAGTAACAGTTATGGTAAACCGTGAAAGGGTTACAGACCAGACATGGATATATGTCCCTGAGCGAAAAATACCCTTTGGCAGGATTCACGAGCCAAAAAACTGGAGCGCTGAAATGGCTCCTGAAGGCAAAACGCATCTTGTAGTGGAATACTTTTGTTTTGAGGGTGACGAAACATGGAGGATGAGTGATGATGAATTGGCCAGAAGCACTATCCAGAACCTGGAGAATTTAGGATTTATTAAGAGAAACGAGGTTATAGACAGCGTTGTACTCAGAGTGCCAAAAGCCTATCCCCTGCTTGAAATCGGATATAGAGAGCACTATGATAAAATAATTAACTATCTGAGCAGGTTCAAAAATCTGCACATTGCAGGCAGAGGAGGAATGTTCAGGTATTATAATATGGACCATGCGATAGAGACAGGGATTGAAGCAGCGGAAAAGATAATTAAAAATTCAAATTGAAAAATTCATGCCGACAAGTCGGTACAAAGGATAATAAAAGGGTAATAAAATGTCATTCCTGCGAAAGCAGGAATCCAGAGATTAATTAAAGGACTGGATTCCGTGTCAAGCACGGAATGACGGATTGAGGAGTATTTTCAGGTGAAAAATTCAAGAATAAGAACTCAATAATTACATGAGATGTGCTCTGATTATCCCTTCCTGGGTGCCTGAAAATATCTTCTCCTCTAAGACTGCAAGCTCCCAGATAAATTACTGGCAGCCGCTGGGGACACTCTACGTGGCGGCCTGCCTTCAGAAGGCAGGCCATGAGGTCAAGTTTCTAAACGGCGCCTTTATGTCCCATGAAGAGATACTGAAGGAAGTGAA
This sequence comes from Nitrospirota bacterium, assembly GCA_016214385.1. Classification (NCBI taxonomy): domain Bacteria; kingdom Pseudomonadati; phylum Nitrospirota; species Nitrospirota bacterium. The sequence goes on along the minus strand of JACROP010000009.1, from coordinate 616 downwards.
GGCATATAAGCCTGAGTTTGTTGGAATCTATTCCACTACCTTTGGCTGGGACAGAGCAAAGAAGACAGCGTCTGACATAAAAAAGAGCCTCGAGGATGCCTTCATCTGTGCAGGAGGCCCATATCCTATCGCCATGCAGGAGCAATGCCTTCTTGATAATAGAGCTGAGGGCATTGATGCTATAGTTACTGGCGAGGGCGAACTAACAGTTACCGAGATGTTGGATAATCTTCAGAAAGGGAAGAGTCTTGCTGGTGTAGAAGGCGCGGTCTACAGAGAAGGTAACAGAATAGTAAAAAATCCATCAAGACCTTTAATCGCTGACCTTGATTCTATTCCCTTTCCTGCCAGAGAGCTTTTAGGTGATGCTAATCTATATATTCCTCCACCAGCCACATACAGAAAAAAGCCTGTTGCTGTTGTGATTACCTCCAGGGGCTGTGACAGGAGGTGTATCTTCTGCTTTCAGATTGATAAGGAAAGAAGGAGCGGAATCCGCTATCGCAGCGTAAGTAATGTCATGGAGGAAATAGAATTATGTCTGAGGCAGGGCTTCAGGGAGATAAAATTCATTGATGACACCTTAGCCGCTGATTACGAAAGGGCAATGCAGATA
>JACROP010000008.1 GCA_016214385.1 Nitrospirota bacterium | reverse complement strand
GACAACCACACAGATGGTCAAAGATATTGCCCGTTCCACGCAGGAGCAGAGGAAAGGTTCAGAGCAGATAATGGAAGCAGTTGAGAGGATGAGGGATGTTGCAAGGCAGGTGCAGCAATCAATCATCGAACAAACAAAGGGGAGCCGGCAGATCAATGGTACAGTTGAGAACGTCAATCAAAAAGTTCAATCAATCGCCAGGGCCACCAGGGAACAACAGGCAGGCAGTGAACAGATAGTTAAGGCAGTGGAAAAGATCAGGGATATCACCCAGCAAAACATCGACCTCTCCTCAGCGGTCAATGAGGCTGTTGAGACCCTCGTCAAACAGTCTAATCTTTTGAAGGAGGAAGTAAAGAGATTTATAGTGTGAGGAGGTAAGAAATATGCTATCGAAGATACCCGTAAATATTGAGAAAATAAAAAAAGGGGATTTAAACAAGGAAATACTGCGTGTGGCAATAATAGCAGAGTTAGATGCAGTGAATCTCTATGAGCAACTTGCAGCAATGACAGAAAGAGATGATATTAAGAAGATTTTCCTGGATATAGCTAAGGAAGAAAAAACCCATGTAGGTGAATTTCAAACACTGCTCTTAAAAGAAGATAAAGAACAAGCGAGAGAATTAGAAAAGGGCAAAGAAGAAGTAGAGGAATTAATAGGAAAGTAAAATAATTTTTATTTCTATTCTCGCATCCTCATTTTTATTGTATTGCCATGTGCCTCGAGGCCTTCGATGTCTGCAATTGTCTCAACTGTCTTTGCGAGTTTCAGAAAGCCCTCCTTTGTAAAAGACAGAAGGCTTGATCGCTTTACAAAGTCATAAACTCCGAGGGGAGAGGAAAATCTTGCAGTTCCTCCTGTTGGAAGGGTATGATTCGGGCCTGCTGAGTAATCACCCAATGGCTCGGGTGTCCATGGGCCGAGGAATATTGCCCCTGCATTTTTAATTTTTGGCAAGAGCTCCATAGGCTCCTCAACAACAATCTCAAGGTGTTCAGGGGCTATGTCATTGGCTATGTCAATCGCATTGGCAAGGGCTTTTGTGATTATTATTGCCCCATACTTATCGATAGACTTTTTTGCAATGTCCTTTCGCCTGAGTCCTTTAAGCTGTCGCTCAAGCTCTTTTTTAACACTCTTTGCCAGGGACTGTGAGCTGGTAATTAATATTGATGATGCCATCTCATCGTGCTCTGCCTGGCTGAGCAGGTCTGCTGCTATGAATGATGGGCTGGCGGTTTTATCTGCTATTATCAATATCTCGCTTGGCCCGGCAATCATATCGATATCCACCTCACCGAAGACCATCTTCTTTGCGGTCGCTACATAAATATTCCCAGGGCCGACTATCTTATCAACTTTTCTTATAGTCTCTGTGCCGTATGCCATTGCTCCTATTGCCTGGGCCCCTCCAATCCTGTAGACCTCTTTGACACCGAGGAGCTTTATTGCTGCCATGACATAGGGGTTTATCTCTCCCCCTGGTGTTGGCACACATAAAGCAATCTCATCTACTCCAGCCACCTGAGCAGGTATTACATTCATGAGCACTGTTGACGGGTAGGATGCCTTACCTCCAGGCACATAAACACCAACCCTTTCAATGGGCCTTATAATCTGGCCGAGGGTAATGCCATCTTCAGAGAAATACCACGATTCTTCTTGCTGTATTTCATGGAATGCCCTTATCCTTCTGGCTGAAAGCTCAAGGGCTTTTAAAACCTTTTTATCAGCAGTCTTACAGGATACCTCTATCTCCCTCTTCTCTATTGAGAGTCGTCCTAACTTAATTGAATCAAACTTTTCGGTATATTCCCTGACAGCTTTATCCCCTCTGTTTCTGACACTATCAAGGATTTTTCTGACAGTATTCTCAATACTGCCTCCGGCCAATGCCCTTGTGCGGAAGGACTTTATAAATGCCTTAACCTGGCGTTCTTTTATCAGTTTCATCTTGATGATAATTCTACAATCAGACTGGATAATATTCAAGCCAGAGCCATGCACGAAAATAGCTTGCCATGTCCTATCCCAAAAAATAGATATAAAACTTTAAAGTTTAGGCATACCAATAACTTACATAAGAGCAGGCAGGTGAATCCCGATGCTTCGGGATAGAAATTATGAAACTGCCTGCTCTATGTCTATTTTTCGGCCTATACAAACCCTTGAAAAACAAATTCTTTTTATGTTATCGTTTGAGCCAATACACACGCCCATCCAGTTTCTCCACTGTGGGTGTCTCGAAGTTTTTGTCCTGAATCCTGGCCTGACGCCAGGACAGGCTTGATTCAGGGTCGGGATTCGGTGGAGAAGGGCGGAGGAAAAACTGAGGAGGAATCTATGGTTGCTACAATGAAGGAGTTATTGGAGGCTGGGGTTCACTTCGGCCACCAGGTAAAACGATGGAATCCGAAGATGAAGCAATTTATCTTTGGAGAACGCAATGGCATTTATATCATTGACCTGCAAAAGACCCTTAAGTTGCTTGAAAATGCTTATGCATTTGTAAAAGATGTTTCAAGCAAGGGAGAACCTGTCCTTTTTGTCGGGACAAAGAAACAAGCCCAGGACACTGTAATAGAAGAGGCCAGGAGGGCAGGCGCTTACTATGTCAATCAGCGCTGGCTCGGCGGGATGCTTACCAATTTTTCTACAATAAAAAAGAGCATAGAAAGATTAAAGAAGATTGAAAAGATGAAAGAAGACGGCACCTATGACCTTCTACCCAAAAAAGAGGTGTCAAAGCTTGAAAAGGAAAGATTACTCCTTGAGAAAAACCTGAGCGGCGTAAAAGACATGCGGTCTCTGCCAGGCGCTATTTATGTTGTTGACCCGAAAAAGGAGAAGATTGCAGTGGCAGAGGCAAAAAAGCTCTCGATACCGTTGATTGCAATTGTTGATACCAACTGTGATCCAGACGAAGTTAATTACGTCATACCAGGAAACGATGATGCAATAAGGGCTATAAAACTTATAACCTCAAAAATGGCTGATGCAGTGCTTGATGGTAAAAATGTGCTCGGTAAGGCTTTGGAAGAGGCTGCTGAAAAGGAGGCAATAAAAGAAAAGATTGCTGAGGAGGTTTCCGTCTCGGCGGATTCGCGAGGCGAAAAGGAGGCGGTGGCAGAATGAATATAACAGCCGATGCAGTAAAAGAGCTCAGGGAGAAAACAGGCGCAGGCCTTATGGACTGCAAAAAGGCCCTTTCAGAGGCAGAAGGTGACTTTGACAAGGCTATCGACCTTCTCAGGTTGAAGGGTCTGGCTACGGCATCAAAGAAGGCCGGCAGAGAAGCATCAGAGGGCCTCATCGGCTCCTACATACATATGGGTAAGATAGGTGTCCTCGTGGAAGTTAACTGTGAGACAGACTTTGTGGCAAGGACTGACGCCTTCAGGGAACTTGCAAAAGATATAGCAATGCAGATTGCTGCTTCAAACCCAGCTTATTTAAAGAGAGCAGATGTCCCGGAAGACATCATTGAAAAAGAAAAGGAGATATACAGGGCTCAGATAACGAATAAGCCTCCGCAGGTCATAGAGAAGATTATTGAGGGAAAACTTGAAAAGTTTTATGCAGACACCTGCCTTATGGAACAGACCTTTATAAAAGACCCCGAACAGAAAAAAACGGTACAGGATATAATCACTGAAAAAATAGCAAAACTTGGAGAAAACATCGCAGTAAGACGTTTTATAAGATTTCAACTTGGCGAAAAACTTAATCCTTAAATCGAACTAAAGGCTAAATGAAACCAAGATACAAAAGGGTTTTGCTAAAACTGAGCGGAGAGGCATTGATGGGGGATAAAAGTTATGGCATTGACCAGAAGGTAGTCAAATTTATAGCAGATGAATTGAAAGATATATTGCCACTTGGCGTTCAGGTAGCAATAGTCATCGGAGGTGGCAACATTTTCAGAGGGCTTGAAGCAAGTGCGGAGGGAATGGAAAGGACATCTGCAGACTACATGGGCATGCTTGCTACAGTACTCAATGCCCTGGCCCTGCAGGATGCCCTTGAGAAGCGCGGAGTTGCAACGAGGGTTCAGTCAGCCATTGAAATGCAGGAGCTGGCAGAGCCCTATATAAGAAGAAGGGCGATAAGGCATCTTGAGAAGGGCAGGGTAGTGATATTTGCTGCCGGAACAGGGAATCCGTATTTTACGACTGATACAGCAGCAGCCCTGAGGGCAATGGAAATAGATGCTGACGTTATACTGAAGGGCACAAGGGTAGATGGCGTATATAACATGGACCCATTAAAGGTCCCGGGGGCAAAGAAATTTTCTGAGATTTCATACATGGATGTCATTAAAAAAGGGCTGCAGGTAATGGACTCAACTGCAGTTACCCTCTGTATGGATAACTCTCTTCCCATCATAGTATTCAATCTTAAAGGAAAGGGCAATATAAGAAAGGTTCTGGAGGGTAAAAAAATCGGTACACTGGTAAAAGGGGATAGAGGTGCAAGAGGAGGTAAAAAGAAGGCTTACAGCTAAGATGGATGGGGCGCTTGAAGCCCTGAAAAAGGACCTTGCAGGTATAAGGACTGGAAGGGCGTCCCTTGCCATCCTGGATGGGATAACGGTCGATTACTATGGTAACCCAACCCCGATAAATCAGGTGGCAACTATGAGTGTCCCTGAAAGCAGGTTAATAACAATACAGCCGTGGGAACAGAGGCTGATACCTGAGATTGAAAAAGCAATTCTAAAATCAGACCTCGGACTTACTCCAAGCAACGATGGAAAAACCATAAGGATACCAATTCCCTCTCTAACCGAAGAACGCAGAAAACAGCTCGTAAAAGTGGTACACAAGAGGGCTGAAGAGGCAAGGGTTGCAATAAGGAATATCCGCAGGGATGGCAATGAAGAGCTAAAGAAACTGGAAAAAGAAAAACATCTCAGCGAGGATGACATCAGAAAGTCTCTTGACGAAATCCAGAAAATAACAGATTCTTATATAAAGAGGGTTGATGAGATTTTATCCCATAAGGAAGCCGAGATAATGGAGGTATAATATAAAAAAGTTGATTGGTGGGAGGAGCTGTGACGAATATTAACTACATTTTAAAGGTAATAGATGCAAAAGCAACGGATATTCAGAAGGCCATTGAAGCTGCTGGAATAAAAATCAAGAGCATTACCGAGGTATATAAAGAAGAAAATCAGAAAGTCGTAGCGACTCTCAGCGAAGACTCGCATCGAGTGGAGAAATGATCAAAAAAATGACCAAAAAGAGGAAAGATGCCCTGAAGATGCTTCTTATCAAAAAAAGGGAAGCTATCGTGAAAGAGGCCAGGCAAGAAATAGAAAAGTTCGTAAGCGGCGCTGACCGCCAGTTAGTCGAGACTGCCCTTGACAATGGCGATTGGTCAATAATTGACCTGTCCAAAGACATAAATTTGAGTCGCCTGAGTACACACAAGGAAAATCTCACAAAGATGGATGAGTCCCTCAGAAAGCTCGCGGAGGGCACTTACGGCGTGTGTGAAGATTGCGGCACAGAAATAAACGAGAAAAGACTTAAGGCTCTGCCTTTTGCCATTTACTGCAGAGACTGCCAGGAAAAAAAGGAAAAGCTCGAAGAGGTGGAGAGAGAAGAGGGCTGGGGGTAAATCAACTAAAAATCCTAATATCAAAATTCTATTTAGATTAGATATGGGATTTATTTCAGGAGGAGGGTTAAAATGGAAGTCCTTGTTGGAAGAATAACCCATTTTTACAAAAATATTGGAGTTGCCGCCATGGAAGTAAAGGAGTCGCTTGCAGTAGGCGATACAATACACATAAAAGGCCATACCACTGACTTAGAGCAGAAAATAGAGTCAATCGAACTCGAACACCAGAAAATTCCTAAGGCAGACAGGGGCCAGGTTGTAGGGATCAGGGTCAAAGACCATGTCAGGGAAAACGACCTGGTTTACAGAATAGAACCTTAACATTCCTATTTTCCAAAGGGACAAACAGGGTAGCGGCATTTTTTACAATCACGGCATAGTCCACCGTGACCGAACTCTGCAAGCTCTTTCCTGCCAATCCTCTCTCCTGCAAGAACCCTCGGAAGGATTAAATCAAATACAGTCGTCCTGTGATACAGACTTTTCAAGAGACGAGTGACAAGTGACGAGTGACGAGTTATTATATTTACTTGTCTCTTGTCCCTTGTCTCTTGTCTCTGAATTGGTCTCTTGTCTCTCGTCTCTTGTCGCTAAGTATGCTACCAGAAACATCGCTCCCGGAAGAACTGCCGAGCCGTAGGTGATGTCAGTTGCACCGAGCATTTTTATAGCAAACCTTGTCACATCATCAGGGTCAACAGACATGCCTCCTGTTGTAATAAGCAAATCAGCACCGGCATCTATTAATTCCCTGAGTCTTTCTTGGATAAAATTTTCATCATCAGGTGCATAATATATTCCAACAATCTCACCATCAAACTCCCTTACCTTCCTTGTAAGGATGGGCGCAAAGGCATCTTTTATCCTTCCATAATAGACCTCGTTACCGGTGATGACTATGCCGGCCTTGGGCCTGCGCATCTCTTTGACTTCAAGAATGCCCCCCCACCCCTGCCCTCCCCCTCGAGGGGGGAGGGTTAGGGAGGGGGTGACTTCAGATTCAACACTCCGTGCTTGTGTGGCAATAGCCACCGCCTGTTCCACTATACTCTTCTTCACCACCAATGGAATCGCCCTTGTACCAGCCACAACCTGACCTTTCTTAACTACGGTATTATCGTGGAGGGTTGCGCACATCACATCTCCAAGCATATTAAACCTCAAAAGCGCATCCTTATTAACCTTAAAAAGGCCGTCTCTGTCCGCAATTATATTTATCTTACCTTCCTTCGGCTCTCCTTCCATCTTTACGCCCTCACCCATCAATGCATTAGCCAACGCATATGCAACGGCATCTTCATGGACTTCATCTTCCGCGATGTTTAAAACGAACAGATGCTCTTTACCGAGCCTCTGGAGATGGTTTATATCCTCCTCTCTTACGATATGCCCCTTTTTGAATGCCCTTCCTTTGAATTCATCCTTGCGTATCTCTGTGATATCATGTGCCAATACCATTCCAACCGCCTCTGGGTGAAGTGGATTATTTTACCCCTTCACCAAATATCTCCCTGAATCTCTCATCGACTATCTCTCTTATACCCTCTTCCATCAGTTCATACTTTTTCAAAAACTCTTTTGCCTCATCTGTAAGTGTTGCACCACCACCATTTTTGCCGCCTGCATGCCTCTCGACCAGTTTAATACCGAGCCTTTCCTCCATTGCCTTTATGTAACTCCATGCTTTTCTATATGAAATGTTTATCTCCTTTGCTGCTTGATTTATTGAGCCATACTTATCTATTGCGTGGAGTAAAAATCTCCTCCCCCTGCCAAAGACAGGCTCTCCATCCACCTCTATCCAGAGCTTCGATTTGATCTCCATACCGCTATGACTTTTCTGCATAACGCACCTCAAATAAAAAAGTGATTAGTGTCAGTGTTCAGTGACACCAATCAGTGTATAATATCCTCCGTCTGCGCATGGCTTGCACAACACTTTTCCATCTCTATAAATCTCTCTCACATCCTGAACATACTCGCCGCAGATATCACATCGAATTCTTCTCGATGGCCTTCCTGGCATATCTTCAGGTCTTATCTCCACCTTCACATTCATCATATCAAATAGTTCCTCATCGGTCATTATCTTGTATGCCTCAAGTTGTGCTTTATATTTGTCTTCCTGACCCTTGACCCCTGACCCTTGACCCATTATTTGCAAAGCCTTTTCCCTCGCTTCTTCTTTTGCAACAACCCTCACCGCCTTGTCTGTCTTTAGATTCACAAATGTCGCTGCCATCTTTCCGTAGTCCATGAATTTCATCGTTCTCTTCCCAAGGCTGCATCCTGTTACTGACTGAACTGCATCAGTTGCACATCTGTCCATTTCAACAAATACGATGAGATTCTTTCTATCTTTACCCTTTGGGTCTTCAATGCCGATATTTTTAAGTCCAAGCATGGACATCTTCACTCCGAGCACCTGGCCAGGGCAGAGATGGCCGTGAATCTTCACGGATTCGTCCAAAAGGGATTCAAAATCCATATCCTATCGACCTCAGACTGCCTGACAGGTGAAAGGCTCGGAATAACAGAGGTTAAATTCGAACAAATCGCCCCCAGAAAAGCCTCTTTCAATACAAATCGAATTATTCGTGCAGAAATTCTCACACAGACCGCATCCGGAACACAGAGAGCTATTAAAGAATAATCCCCTATCATTCCCTATGTTTCCAATTTTCAGGGCTCCTGTTGGACACATCCCTATACAGGCGAAGCAGCCATTACAACTTCTATTAACAGTAATAGTGTAATAGTAATTTTTCAACAACTCTTTATAAATTTCTCCTCGAAAGACATTCAGAGATCTGTTCAACAATTCCCTTTTTAATGGCAGTTTCTTAGCGGAGTAAGCCCGTATATCATCTTTCGCTGTCTCATTGCCAAATAGTCTGGCAGCTTGCATAAAGGTGAGATTCTTCATGGCCATGAAAAAATCCCTGCGGTCATAGGAGACCTCCTGAAAGTCTAAGTCAGCTTTATCTTTCACAAGCCTTATTTTATCAAAGGCATCACTAACAATTCTTGTGCCAATAATATCTAATCTCTTCCTGATGGCATCAACGATAGACCCATTTCTACAATCTGCACACAATGTTAGATTAATCTGTAATGGTTCCTGCATAAAAGCCAGAAGGGCTATAATATGTTCCCCGGATAAAAAACCGAGACAGAAGGTCTTTTCATGCGCCTTTAAATCTGACCTTACATTACAGCCCAGAACAGGAGATTGGATTTTTCTTAACCCTGCAATTATTGAATAAAAATCTAATGTCGCTATCTCGAAGCAGTCCGAAGGGCATGCCGGTACACAAAGCATACACCCAGAGCAGACATTCCTATCAATAATTACGCCTTCACTTATTGTAATTGCGCCTGCATGGCAGGCTTCCCTGCATTTATTGCACGAATTTTTATTGAACCGCATCCGCAGACACCTTGACTGATTGATTCTGATAATATCGGTATCATTGGAAATTTGATTGATTACCCTGTCTTTTAACATCAATTTAAAACCTTCTGAGTTCTTTTCCCCAGGAGTTCCCGGATATTACCAGATGGATTGGAATTTAAAACAAATGTAGAAACGCAATCAGCGAGGGTGATATAAAATTCATTATCCGTACCCTCTTTTATCTTTTCGCAAAAAGGTTTAATCCACTGCCCTAAGAATTTATTTAAAAATTGTTCCTGTGTCTTCACGAATTGTTCAACTCTCTCTATTTCAGATCTTCCTATGGCCTCTATCTCTTTAAAAATCAGGTAATACATAAATTCAAGTTCTGCAGTTATGTGGTCTGGCACCTCTTTGAAATCATCATCGATCGAAAGCCCTGCCTGTTGATACATATCTATAACTTCCATCGTAGAATCTCCCATAACCCTTCTTTCACCGTCAAGATATACTGAACCGTAAGGCGGGGCATTAAGCTCATAGGGCCCTACGAAGAGTTTTGCATAATCAATAGCAAGGTCTTCATTGCTGTAATGGGAAATTGCTTTTCCCATTTTCTCAGAAAATACTGCAGCATTGGGACATGCCTGCTTTAACAATGCTGTAAGATTTTTGAAGAGGTCTTCTTGAATAAATAATTCCTTTTGCGGCAGATAAAAGCATGCCGACAGGAATCTATAACAATCGCCCCTTGCCTTTTCATGGGAAATGAATTCTTGAATATCCACTTTCACCTTACACTTTACAATTGTCATTGCGAGCGAAGCGAGGAATCTCATTGAGATTGCCACGGGCTTCGCCCTCGCAATGACATCATAAAATCTTACGCCTTTTTGACTTTTGCTGCTTCCTTTTTAGTTGCTACCTTGAAACTCCTTATGTAGTAAACATTTGGCCTTGTGCCTTTCTCTCCGGCCTTCACCAATTCACCCTTGTTGTTTTTCAGATTAACGGCCTTATGTTTTTTAAGCAACTGGCTTGCCTCGCTATTAGGGTCTGAAAGGTCTCCGAATACCCTTGCCTTTGCAGGACATGAGACAACGCAGTAAGGCAGTTCGCCGTTAAGCACCCTGTGTTCACAGAAGATGCATTTTTCAACCTTGCCTTTTTCCCTCACGCTTGCATAGTCTGAGTGTTTATAAAGCGTCCTGTGAGGAGGAACATCGCCTGCCCTTTTCGCAACCTCAGCGCCTGAAGCAGTGCAGTTAGGAATAAGCTCCTTTGTGTCTTTGTAAAATGGATGAACTTCGTCGGTAAAGTCATTGAAGCTTATCACGCTGTATGCTGCCTTGCTCTTATCCATGTCTTCTGAACTGTAAGGACATGCCCTCTGGCACTGGCGGCATCCAATACATCTCTCCTGGTTGTGGATTGTCATTCCATTTTCATGTTTATGCATTGCCTTTGGTGTTACAGGGCATGCAGCCACACATGGCGCATCTGTGCAGTGATTGCAGAGAACCGGCATTGCCGTAAACTTGACATTCGGGAAGTTGCCCTCTGTCTTAAAAATTAAGTCCGCCCAGTTAAATGTCTGGCCCTTTGTCCTGTCCTGTGTATTGTTCTCAGTCTTGCATGCAATTGCACATGCACCACAGCCGACACATTTTTGTAAATCTATGACCATTCCGTATTTAGGCATTTATAGTTACCTCCTTTCCTTATATCTTCTCAATCTTTACGGCTGTGAATCCGCCGTTTCTTGCTGTACTGCCGGTAAGACGCTCGTAATCGTCAGGCATAAGATCATTGTTGTTTCCGCCCCTCGGGGTCTTGCCGAACTCTTTCGCAGCGATCTTTCCATAAGCCCAGTGTCCCTGACCATAGCACTTTGAAACTGTGCCGGGCCTTACGCCTTCCCAGAACTTTGCCTTGACAGTAATGCTGCCTGTCACAGAAGTGAGCTTAACCATATCGCCGGTCTTAATGCCGAGTTTCTTACCGTCTTCCGGATTTATCCTCACGACATCGTCCCAGCTCTCATCACCTGCATCAACCTTCTTAAACTCCTGAAACCATGTGGTGTTCTGACTTCTGCCTTCCCTGTTGAGCCTTGACTTGTAGTCGATGAATGTGAATGGATATTCCTTTACATCTCCCCATCTCTTAGGAGGCTCGTAATGAGGAACGAATGCCTGCTCTCCCTTTGCCAGATAGCCTGATGCCTGAAGGATATCGTCAATGGTAGTTTGATGCTTCTTTGCATGGTCGTCGAGCGCCTTTTTGAGAGCCTCGCTGTAGAACTCAAACTTCTTGGTGGGAGTAGGGAAACCTTTCTCCCATAGCTCCCTGAACTTATAGCCTTCGGAGTTGTAAATGCCTTTTGCCTTGAAGTCTTCCCAGCTTGTGAGCTTATCGCCCTTAAGCGGCTTTTCAGGCTTCCAGACCGCTGCGCTTATAATCCTTGTTGCAATCAGCGCAAACTCCTCTGCGTTGGTCGGGGTTTTGCCGGTTTCTGGATCCTTAAATGACTTAAAGTAATTAATCATGTTTGGAAATCCCTTAGCGCCCAGCTTTTCGGCAATCATCCACATAATCTCGGTCTCATCAGCCTTCTCTTCCCACAATCTTCCGACTACCGGCTGCTGAATGGAGAGATGTGTGTACGTGTTGCCCTTGTTGTCAATTATGGAGAGCTTCTGGGTTGCGTGGTGCGCAGCAGGGAGCACGATATCGGCAAACATTGCAGCCTCTGCCGGGTTTGTTCCTATGTGGACATAAAAGACCTTTGACATGGCTTTGTCCCACCTGTCGGCTCCTGTGCAGGAGAAGTTGAAGTTTGCCCAGTTGCTCACAACTACCTTAATATCATAAGGGTCCGCATTCAAAATACCGGTAGCTGCATTGTTGGTAATAACCGAGCTTCCTGCCTTGCCTTCTGATATTGAAGGGAACTGCTTATATCCCCTCTGATCGATCTTCTTCTCTTTGCCATACTTCTTTGCCATATCATCAAGGAAGTCATCAATTGACGGCAGTTTGCCTGAAGGGGACTTGGCGTGGTTCCTCAATGAACCGCCCTCACTCTCACAAGCGCCTAAAAGACCATTAAGGGCATGGATTGCAAAAGAAGGATATGCGCCCCTCGGGCTCATAACAGGGCCAGGGCCCATCCATACTGCAACATTCGGAGCTGCTTTGGCCATAGTCCTTGCGATCCTGACGATCTGGTCCTTGGAAATGCCGCAGACCTTCTCCGCCCATTCGGGGGTTCTGTCTTTAAGCTCGATATTCCACCATTTGACAAGGCCATGAGTGTGTTTTTCGGCAAATACCGCTTCGTCAACAGACTTTCCTGATTTGAACTGGTTTTTGCCGTCTTTGAAATCACCTACAAACTCCTTGCTCCAGAGCCCTTTCGTAAGAATGACATGGGCAAGGGCAGTTGCGAGGGCTCCGTCCTCACCGGGCTTTACCGGCACCCATTCGTGGGACTTAGCAGCTATTGCGCTCAACCTCGGATCAACTGTAATAAGTGTGCCTCTCTCGATAAGATCTCCGATTTTGTTAATAGTGTTGGGGACATTTCTATTGGAGCTTAGCGGATCACAGCCCCACACTACCAGACATTTTGTCCTTGCAAGGTCATAGTCCCTGTATCCCCAGAACCCTTCTGTATAGAAAGGCCCGAACTTCTCTGCTTCTGCACAGATTGCGCTGTGAGATATAGCATTCGGAGAGCCTATTATCTTTGGCAGTGTTCCGTACGCGAGAGGGTATGTCTTTGGTGAATATCTGCCCCTGATGAACATAAACTTATGCGGCTCGTTATTCTTTCTTAGTTCAAGAATCTTATCGGCAACGATGCCTAATGCCTCATCCCAACTAATCGGTACGAATTTCGGGTCAACATTCCTGCCTTTCTTGGGGTTTGTCCTCTTCATTGGGACCTTTACCCTGTCGGGGTCATAAAGCTCCTGAAGCATCAGATGCCCTCTCGGACATACATATCCGAGGTTTACCTTAGACAACTGGTTACCCCTTACCTTAACCGCCCTGCTGTTCTGAACAAAGAACTCGCAAGGACACCACTGCGTGCAGCCCTGACATGTTGATGGTATCCACTTGCCAGGCTCTGTCCCGCCGCTCCCTGTCTTCTGGTCTTTGCCATTGGCAAAGGCATTAAGCGTGAGTCCGCCACTCAGTGCAACTGCTGCACCTGTAGCTACACTCGCCTTTAGAAAATCCCTCCTCTTAATCTTCATTTTTGCCTCCGTTCCCTGTTTTAGATTTAGTTAAGATTCAGCGAATAGAAATCAGGAAATACCCCTCTTTTCCACCCCCTTCTTTTCCTAAATATTGCACTTCTTTATAAAATTAGTTATTGCCACATCAATACTTGTGCCAGGCTACGGCATCTGTGTTTTTAATTCCTACGGTTCTATCTCTATTTTTGGCCATCATGGTTTTGCGTCATAAGACGCAGCCTCTGCGTATATTGCCTCACGGGGCAGTGAATTTTTCGTCCGGCCCTGTAGGGGCGAACGGCTCTGCAGAAGTTATGAACAAATTTCTTGCTTAGAAAAATCGCAGATTCCAAAGTAAAAGGTATCATAAAAAAATTAAAAATCAAGCATTTTTTGAATCAGTCAGGATTGAATCTTACTATTTTCCAATAAAATTTTATTATCTTCTTGATTTTTCTCCTAACGGACATTTATATTCTAAATTTCTATGGAACAGCTTAAAGCCCTCAATAACGAACCAAAGATAGCCTATTTCTCCATGGAGATAGGGCTTCTGAACGAGATACCGACTTACAGCGGTGGTCTCGGTGTCCTTGCAGGAGATACGATTAAATCGAGCGCAGATTTAAAGCTTCCTATAGTTGCTGTGACATTAATAAGCAAAAAAGGTTATTTTCTCCAGGAGATGGATGAAAGAGGAAGGCAGACAGCCCTGCCCGTCATATGGAATCCCGCAGACTTTATGCACCTCCTGCCACAGAAGGTCACGGTTGAGATAGAAGGAAGGGTCGTTTATATCCAGGCATGGTATTACATTGTCTGTAGTTTAACCGGAGGCAAGGTCCCTGTATTTTTCCTTGACACAGACGTGGAAGAAAACTCTCCAGAAGACAGGGAGATTACTTCCTTTCTATACGGAGGCGATGAGAGATATAGGCTCAAGCAGGAAATAGTCCTCGGCATCGGCGGGGTCAGGATGCTCAATGCCCTCGGCTTTAAGATAAAGAAATATCACATGAATGAAGGCCATGCAAGCCTCCTTGTCCTTGAACTGCTTCAGATATTTAAGAAAGATGTAGAGGAAGTCTGGGATGAACGTCTAATATGGGATACTGAAAGGGTTAAAGATTTATGTGTCTTTACAACTCATACGCCTGTAGAAGCAGGCCACGACAAATTTTCCTATGACCTTGTCCGCAGTGTGATGGGAGAGCCAATTCCCCTCGATGTGATAAAACAATTCTGCTGCTATGAGCACCTCAATATGACGCTCCTTGCCCTTAATCTCAGCAAATACGTTAATGGCGTGGCCAAGAAACACGGAGAGGTCTCTCAAAATCTGTTTCCAGGCTATGAGATCGGCGCAATAACCAATGGCGTTCACTCTTTTACATGGACATATAGTAGTTTTGCAAAACTCTATGACAGATACCTCCATGGCTGGGCCAATGAGCCTGAGAAGTTTGTAAGGGTTGACATTATCCCTGATGAGGAAATCTGGAATGCTCACATGGAGGCAAAAAACAATTTGCTTGATTATGTAAATGAAACAACAGGGGCAGGCCCCGCCAACGGCGGGGCAGGCATGGACAGCAATATCCTTACAATAGGCTTTGCAAGGAGAGCCACTGCATATAAAAGGGCTGACCTTTTATTTTCAGACTTAGAGAGACTTTCAAAAATAGCTGAAAATGGGAAGCTTCAGATTATTTATGCTGGCAAGGCCCATCCCAGAGACGAACCAGGGAAAAGACTCATAGAATATATTTTTAACTGTATTGAGAAACTCAGAGGCAAAATCAAGGTCGTTTATCTTAAAAATTATGATATGTCTCTTGCGTTAAGGCTCGTCTCTGGAGTTGACGTATGGCTCAACACCCCATTGAGGCCAATGGAGGCATCGGGCACAAGCGGGATGAAGGCAGCTCATAATGGAGTTATAAATTTCAGCGTCCTCGATGGCTGGTGGATAGAAGGGCATATCGAAGGAGTTACAGGCTGGGCAATAGGTCCAAGGCCTTCCGAATCAACACTAACGCACAATATGGACACAAGAGACGCAGAAGACCTTTACTACAAACTGGAGAACATAATCATTCCACTGTATTATTCTGACAGGGCACAATGGATAAAGGTCATGAAAAATTCCGTAGGCAAGATTGCCTATTATTTCAACAGCCACAGGATGATGCGTAGGTATATCACAGAGGCGTATATAAGATAACCCTTATATTTAATATTTATCCCAAATATGCATGAATGAAAACCACAGAGACACAGAGGCACTGAGGGATAAAAAGTGAAGATATGTTTTAAAAATTATCTGTGTCTCTGTGCCTCAGTGGTTATTCTTTATCTCTGTGACCTCTGTGGTTAATGCATTTTTTGAGTTAATTGTTTCAGTGTTCTCTCATAAACCTCATAAGCCTTCTGCCCGAAAAGGACAAATCGAATGAGTTCGATGCCTGTATATTCTTTAAGATACTTTATAGCGGTCTTTAAGGCGATCTCAGCAGCCTCCTCCATAGGATACCCATAAGCGCCTGTACTTATCGAGGGAAAGGCAACGCTCTTAATCCCCCTGGATGATGCGAGCTTAAGGCTGTTTAAATATGCACTTTGAAGGAGCTCAGGCTCTTTATG
Source organism: Nitrospirota bacterium (assembly GCA_016214385.1). Lineage (NCBI taxonomy): Bacteria > Pseudomonadati > Nitrospirota > Nitrospirota bacterium. The sequence continues at coordinate 2,174 of JACROP010000008.1, read as the reverse complement.
AAGTCCATCCCTGTATACAGGGCCAACTGTGTGAATTACATATCTTGCTTTAAGATTTCCTCCTGTAGTGATAACTGCCTGGCCTGTTTCGCATCCGCCAATCTTTTTGCATTCCTCAAGGATTTTAGGCCCGCCAGCCCTGTGGATTGCGCCATCCACACCGCCTCCGCCGAGAAGGCTTTTGTTGGCTGCATTAACAATAGCCTCTGTATCCTGCCTGGTTATATCGCCTTCAACAATTGATAGAATGCTTTTGTTTATTTTGACTTCCATAGCAACCTCCTAATAGACCATCTTGCCTGTTATAAAATTAAACGCCCTCTCATCTTTCGGGTTTTCAAAAAACTCTGAACTCGGGCCTTCATCTATTATCTGCCCTTCATACATAAAAAGTATTCTGTCTGCAAGCCTCTGGGCCTGAAACATATTGTGTGTCACCATTATTATGGTAGGCCGCTGCTTCCTTTTTATATCCGTTATTATATCTTCAATAATAGAGGTGCTTGACGGGTCGAGGGATGCTGTTGGCTCATCGAGGAATAGAACCTCTGGTTTAAGAACCATTGCCCTGGCAAGTGCAAGCCTCTGGCCCTCACCTGTAGAAAGTGTAAGGGCGTTCTGATTTCTTTTGTCAAATAAGCCCACATCGTTCAATACAGCTTCCACTCTTTCTTTTATTTCATGCCTGTTGTTCTTTCTTATTTTAAGGCCGTATGCAACATTCTTGAACACACTCGTATTGAATAGCCCTGCTTTTGGAAGGACAAGAGTTATTCTCCTGCTGAGTTCAATACTGTCATCAAAGTCGGAATCGACTCGTACCGAGTTTTTATGACCATCATGATAAACAACCGTCCCCTCATCTGGCTTTTCAAGCAGGGCACATATCCTGAGAAGTGTGGATTTCCCGCTACCATTTGGGCCTATGATTGTATGGACCCTGCCATTTTCAAAGACAAAGGAACAGCCATTCAGCACATTGTTACCATTATATATTTTCTTGACCCCTGATATTGTAAGCCTCAGATCGCTCATCTAATCCTGACACCTTTTTTCTGTACGAAATGAAGGAGTATATTTATTATAAAAGATATTGTAAGAAGAACAATTCCTAAGGCAAGGGCGAGCTCAAAATCTCCCTTGTCTGTCTCAAGGGCAATGGTCGTTGTCATCACCCTCGTATAGCCTGCTATGTTTCCGCCTACCATAAGTATTGCACCGACCTCTGCCATGACCCTTCCAAATCCTGCTATTACTGCTGCCATAATCGCATAACGTGCCTCCTGAATAATTGTAACGGTTGCCTGAAAAGGCGTTGCTCCGAGTGTCACTGCAGAATCCCTGATAGAAGGGTCAACACTGACAAGGGCTGAATGAGACAGGGCAGCGATAATGGGTGTTGCAAGAATCGTTTGGGCGATAACCATAGCTGAAGGTGAGAATAGCAGACCCATAAACCCCATCGGCCCACTCCTTGAAAGAATTAGATACAGGAAAAGCCCTACTACTACAGGCGGAAGACCCATAAAGGTATTCAGGAGGCTGATTATGAAATCCCTCATGGGAAATCTTTTGAATCCTACAATAGTGCCAAGCGAGAGGCCGATTAATGACGCAATGACCAGGGCAAGCCCCGATACCTTCAGGGAAAGGAATATTATCCCCAGCAGTTCTTCATTGAGATTAAATATGAGGGTTAAGGCCTTTTTGAAAGCTTCAATTATTGAATACATTTTAATAGTAAATCACCAAACTTTCTAATGGCAGCTCAAACCGTGCCTTATGATAACACAGTTTACGTCTGGGTTTTAATTTGACAAGCGGGGAAACCTATTTATCCAGAGGCTCCGCACACCCAGTATGTTTTTAGTGGCCATATGGGTGTAAATTATTGCAATCAGGAAAGCATCCTATTGCATTTAAGAACTGTTCCAAAACTGCCGATTCCCATAAAGCGCATCAAGTGGGCTCTGCGGCGCGTTCTTCATATCCCTCATGGACAATTTTCCCATAAAATACCAGCCTGCCTTTTAGTACGTATTACCACAAAATACCAAGGAATGTATTTATATTGTATTGATTTTAAATGGTTTTTTCCTTTATCCAAACCCTTAAATATGCTATATTGTTTTAATGAATTCTGAAAATAGCAGGTTTGGTATAATTATTGTTAG
>JACROP010000007.1 GCA_016214385.1 Nitrospirota bacterium | reverse complement strand
CTCTTCCTGAAACGCATAGCGATTTATGTGAGCGCCCCTCAAAACAATTTGTCCTTTATTTTCATCTGACAAAAACTCAGAATGTGCTGTAAGATTAACTTCACCCTGCTGGGATTGTGCAAAATGTTTAAGAATGCTCCCTTGGGAAACCCTGTTCAGTTTTAGAGCAAGGTTAAAATCATCGGTGGTCATATTGGGATAGCTCGGAATGCTTAAATTTTCCTTATCAAATTCTTCAATTTGAGATGGTTTAATCGTTAAAGATGTTGAACTCTCCCATATGTCCTTTCCCGGATGTATTCTAATAGAAAATGATAATGGGGCGTCCTTTCTGAGGATATATATACATGTAGAAAGCTTTGCCTCTGAGAAAACTCTATTTGCGGGATCATCCTTTTGCGGAAATGCTTCTATTTCCTGAATGCTAGTTTTTATTAGCATATATTTACGAAGAGGCCTTGCCTGTTTGTCAGCCAATAGTGACATTGGAACTATAAACCCGTGCATCCCTTTATCTTTGAGAAGATTTAAGGATAGAACACTAAATAAACGATAAAGATTTAGTTTGCTTCCAATGGCTGGTCCATAAATCAAATTTTGTGAGAAAAAGTCTTTTTCTGGTTCTACATCTTTTCCCTGTTCAAGTTCGGACAAAACATCGTAAGGCGGATTGCCTATCACGCAATCAAATCCTGGGTTTTCCTTTCTCAGATGGCCTTCAAAGAATACCTCTGGAAACTCAAGCTCCCAGTGGAAGAACCTCTTGTCGTCAGCGAAGGCCTTTGCTTCTTTAAACCACTGCTCATTTCTCAGATTTTTCCATAGATCATCGTTTGCCCTTAAATTATCCTGAAGGCTCTGGTATTTGCTAAAGTCAATCCCATTACCAAAATAAACAGATGTCCATATATCGGCCACATCCTGAAAGCGGGATACAATATTTCTAAAATGTTGGTACAGCCTTTCTTTCTCCCTTATTTGCTCAACTGTGTCCGAAGGAAGTCCCTCTATCTGTGCAAAGGCACCTAAGAGGATGTTAACCTTCTCTTTGAAGATGCTCTCAAAAAGGCCCAATTGTCTTGGTTGTCCTTCAGCAGTCTTTTTCTTTTTCAGTTCAGGCAAACCTGCCAGATCTTCTATCCTTGCACCTATGAGGGAATTACCGCATCTTAGATGATGGTCAAGGAAATTGAGGGGTCTGTTCCTTGCTACTGTATGTAACCAGAGGGATAACTTTGCAAGTTCAACTGATAGTGGGTTTACATCAACTCCAAAAATGCATTTCTCTACTACCTCACGCCTTGCCCATCTTATGTCTTCTTCGTCAGGCTCACCCTCCCCCTTACCCCCTCCCATCAAGGGAGGAGGAGTTGCTGGTAATTCACCCCCTACAACATTAATCAATTCATGGGCAAGAAAATCAACGGCCTCAACAAGGAAATGACCAGATCCCATTGCAGGGTCAAGGACTTTTATGGAAAGAAGTTCATCAATAAAGTTGTTCTCAATCCTCTGAAGCTCTTTTTGATAAAGCTCCCTGTTTATTCCCCTTGATGTCTTTATCTTTTCTTTAAACCCTGAGATTTTTTCAGCAATGTTTTTTTTCTTTTCTTCAATTACAGGCCTCAATGTATTTTCTACGATATACTCCACAATATAGTCAGGTGTGTAATAACTTCCTGTTGCCTTCCGTTCTCCTTTGTCAGTTACAAGATATATCGCACCTGCCTTGATAATTTCATCTTCTCGTATCTTTCTGGCATTGTCTCCGGCTTTATTTAGCAGGATATAGACTTCTTTGCCCATTTCCTTAACTGGATATATGTCTTCCTCTGCCATTTTAAGCTTATACTCAAGGAGTCCTTCATAGATGGAGCCGAGGTGCCTTATTTCAAGGCTTCCATAATCTATGTATGCCTTCTCAGATGAGCGAGAAAGCAGATCAATTGCTCTGGAAATATAAAAATCTCCCAGCCTATTTCTTTCAAGAAAAGGATGTTTCTCTGGATTAAAAAGACCCCCATTATAGGGAGGCACATCAAGCTCTTTATTCCCGTTGTTTATTATCTCAAAGAGCTCTTTGAGTTTATTCCAGTAGTGGAATGTAGAAGCAGGAATACTCTCATTTTGGTCAAGCCTTCTTGATATTTCTTTTTTCAGGGAATCGAAGCTGTAGGATTCTGTGTAAAGAGTGTTTTCATATAGAGGGAGAAGTTCCCTGTATTCTGCATAGAGAATAAACAAAAGACGGTAAAGGAGAATCAGTGAGTTATCATGAACTTCTTTTAGATTTTCCTGCGACAGTCTGTTTCCATGTGTTTTCAGGAAACCCTCTGATAAAACCTTCAGGGCCTTATATACATTCTCTTTGAGTTCGTCTCCAACCTCTTTGGCATAATCAACACTGCCCTTATAGACCTTATCAAGAAAGGCCGGGAAAGCATCTGCAGAAAAGAAGATATAGAAGTATTTGAAGTCATCAAGACTGCCGTAAAGCAGCAGGTCTTCAAGGTCTATTTCATAATAAATATCAAGACGCTTTGAGGTTTCTCTTTCATACAAACGCCAGAACCTTCCATCTGTAAGAATTCCCCATTTGACACCTGTCAACCACAGGTATCTTGACATCTGTAATGAAGGGTTTTGCATTTCAAAGGGATCTGCCTCTATCTTCGATTTCCTATCAAGTGGCCTTCCCCATCTCTTTGCCTCACCGATACAGAGGGCGGTGCTAAAGTATCTGCCTTCTTTTTTCTTTCTTGCGGACCTTAGTGCATCGTTATCCCTGAAAAGGGCATAATCAGGCTTCTTTGCCCATTCCTCTCCTATGGCTGGTGGCTCTACATCAATGGTAAAGCCGAGAATCTCAAAAATCCCATCAAGGAAATGTTTTCTTAACTGGCTTTCGTTTAGTGATGGGAGTTCTAATTTCTTTGAGTCATAGAGGGTTTTTATCTTTTTAAAGACTGATTCAACATTTATCTTCCATTCATTTTCTCCGGGGAGGAGATTGGCGAGATAGTGATTTGAAAATAAGGCTCTATTTTTATGGCGTCTTACCATTACTAATTTTTAGACTCTATTCACCATTTCAATTATTAATATGATAAATATAGACGATTTCTCACAAATATGGAATAGTTCTTTTGTAACTAGTTATCTCGCCTTTTATGTGATATCTTGCTTAACTCTATTTTCAAGGTTTCTATCCCCAAAATATGTTGAAGTTTTGGTAAAATGTAGCATGGCCGGACAAAATCGTGATAAAAGGCTTCCCCTGATTCAGGGGGCTGATCTCAATGGAAGGGTAGTCCTTGTCAGGTTTGACCACAATGTCGTAAAGAATGGTGTTGTAAGAGACCCTTACAGGATAGACCGAAGTCTCGGCACCCTTTACAACATAGTGGAGAGGGGAGGCAGGCCTATCCTCATGACTCATGTGGGAAGGCCCAGGGACAAAAAGACAGGCCAGATAAGGTGCAGCCTCGGGGATTCTGTAGAACCGATTGTTGAATACCTTGAACACAAGCTCCACACAAAGTTCCATATTCCAAAATTTAATATTGACCCTGAGCGAGGGATAGCAGGTATTGACACATCGATAAACCTCGCCATAAAAGACCTGAAAGACAGAAAAATCGGAGGCGTATATCTCCCGAATACAAGGTGGTTTCAGGGAGAGGAGGCAGAAGGCCCTCTCAGGGAGAGCTTTTCCCTTCAGCTTGCAGGCCTTGCAGACATCTATATAAATGATGCTTTTGGTTCATGGCAGCCACATGCCTCAACTTACGATATTACAAGGCATCTCCCATCCTATGCAGGCTTTCTCATGCAGCAGGAGATAGAGAACTTGAGTCGCATCATGAACCCCGAAAGGCCGTTTGTTGCAGTTGTCGCTGGCGCAAAATATGACACCAAGATAGGGCCGCTCTATGCAATCTACGACAAGGTGGACAACCTGATTTTAGGAGGGGTCATATACAACACATATCTCTGTGCCAGGTATGACATTCACATCGAGGGTGTTACTGACAGGGACATAGAGGCAGCAAAAGAGCTTGTCGCTATGGACAGGGAAAAGGGCAAGATTATAGAGCTTCCCTACATCGTTGAGTCTGACACAATAGAAGGGAAGGTGGAGGATAAGTACAGGACAATATCCATCAAAGACTTCAAAAAAAGAAAGAGGTACGGTTATGTCCTTGACATTGACCCGGAATCATTGATAGACGAGAAGGTCTCAAAAATTATAGCCGATGCCAGGACTATCTTTGTCAATGCAGTGATGGGCTTTACTCCGCATTTTACCCTCGGCTCCGAGGCCCTCGACAGCACAATAGACAAAAACAGTATTGCCCTCAAGATGTATGGAGGTGGCGACACACTCCAGGAGTTCAAGAGCTTATGCCCTGGCCTTTATCTTTCTGTTATGGATAACGCAAAATACTATTTCTTTACAGGCGGAGGAACTGTGCTTACTGCCATAGAACAGGGCAGTCCCTATGGATTAAAACCAGTGCAGTCCCTGATGGAGAATAAAGAGAGATTCGGGAAAGATGCGCGCTGAAAAACTTATCCATGACTGGATGGTCGCATACCTCAGGGAAAAACTTTCGCGGGATTATAAGGAGGTAAGCGTAAACCTCGAAGGTGCCCTCTCAGGGCTCGGCGCAAAATTAATCCTTATGGTCCCCAGAAATTCAAAGACAAAGGTCGTGGAACTTCTCTGGCAAAAAGGACTTGCTGATAAAGTTGCGGTTGGAAGTTATGAAATAGTGATTAATATGCCTTAGCTCTTCAGGGTCGCAATGGCCTTCTTATGCAGTTCAACATTTCCAGAGGCAAGTAATGGAGCTGTCTTATTGACCCCTATCTCAATTTCATCGAGCTCTCTCCCCTCAAGGTCAGTAACAATACCACCTGCCTCCCTTACTAAAAGCCAGCCTGCTGCAAAGTCAAAACTCCTCGAAGGCGCAGGAGTAACAAATATGCTTATAGAGCCCTGTGCAAGAAGGGCCATATCAAGCGCTGTTGAGCCGAGACACCTCGTCCTCATTGAAAGGTAAAGAAGAGGCGAAATCCTCGGGATGTCCCTTTTCGGCATCTGAGCTTCATAGGCAATAACTCTGATCTCATCGTCCTGTTGTGTCTTTATGGGCCTTTCATTGAAAAAGCTACCGCTGCCTCGGAAAGCCCAGAATTCATCACCGTTTACGAGATTTATAATGTAGCCGAGCAACGTGTCTCCAAGCCTGTTTCCGTCTACCAGTGCAATTGAGGTCGAAAAAAATGGCAGGCCAGAAAGTGCATTCTTGCTGCCATCTATAGGGTCTATTAAGAGTCTCTGGCCACCTCCCCTGATATCCTTCCAGCCGTATTCCTCGGACACAAGGGTAACAGGCACTTTGAGCCTTTCTATTTCTTCAAATACTATCTCCTCAGCTTTTCTGTCTATGGGATAAGTCTTATCCCCGCTTGCCCCTTTCCCGAGGGGAGCGCTTCCATAAAGCTCCCACACAAGGGGCGGGACCTCAGCCCTGAGTCTTTTACCAATCCTTCTCAGCGTTGATATATCCATTTTTAAAATTTAAAACCGAAATCAGGAATCAGGCCAACCACGACCTGCAAGGAATCTGTCAGAAGCATCAGGCCAAAAGCTATAAGCAACAAACCGCTCAGGATTATTATTGCCTTCATGTATCGCTGAATTGCGGTTAAACGACTAAGAAAAGCATTTATGGCAATGGAAGTTATAAAAAATGGGAGGCCCAGACCAATCGAGTAAACAAGCAGTAAATTGAATCCGTAAGAAACAGAACCTGTTGTGCTTGCATAAAGGAGGATTGAGCCGAGGATTGGCCCTATGCATGGTGTCCAACCTGCTGCAAAGGTCATCCCTATGAAAAAAGAGCCGAGATAGCCCGATGGTTTGCCACGAACATGAAGCTTTCTCTCTCTTGAAAGAAACTTTATATTGAATACACCCATAATATAAAGGCCGAAGATGATTATAAGGACTCCGCCGCCAATCCTTAAGGCATCCTGATGCTGCATCAAGAGGCCACCTATGGCAGAAGACGATGCGCCGAGTGAAATAAAGATAAAGGAGAACCCAAAAATAAAGGCGAGGGAATTGATGATGGTAAGCTTTCTTATTTTAGCTCTGTCTCCTGTTCTCATATCCTCGAAAGAGGCGCCTGTCATATATGATACATATGATGGTATTAGCGGCAGGACGCAGGGCGAAAGAAAAGAGAGAAAACCTGCAAGAAAGGCAAGTGGATAAGATACATCAGTCATCTCTTGCACACTCCCCTGTGTCCCCTTTTATTTTTTCTATGGCATGGGGGATTACATTCAGGATTATTTCTAAGTTCTCCTTAACCGCAGTTGGACTACCAGGCAGGTTTATTATCAGGGTCTGTCCCCTCACACCTGCTACAGCCCTTGAAAGCATAGCTCTATTAGTCTTTTTCAATCCTTCCATCCTCATTGTCTCGGCTATGCCAGGTATCTCCCTTTCTATAACATCCATTGTTGCCTCTGGAGTCACATCCCGCGGCGTAAGTCCAGTGCCTCCAGTAGTCAGAATAAGGTCTGCCTTACTACACAGGTTGAGGAGCGTCTGCTTTATTAATTCTTTTTCATCAGGGAGGACCTCATAGCTGACCACTTCGCCATTGATTGTCTTTATAATCTCGGCAATGGCCGGGCCGCTCCTGTCTTCACGCTCACCCTTCGAGCCTTTATCGCTTAGTGTTAATACAGCAACTTTTATCATAATAACAAGTTAAAAGTTAAAAGTTAAAAATCCCTATATACTTCCTCAACTCTCAACTCTTACCGTTTAACTCTTATAGTGTCTCCCTCCGTGACCTTACCGCCTTTAAGCACCCTGACAAAGATTCCTTCTTTCGGCATTACACAATCCCCTGCCTGGCGGTAAATGGCGCAGCGGGTATGACATTCCTTGCCTATCTGGCTGACTTCAATCACTACATCATTGCCTATACTTATTTTTGTGCCGAGAGGAAGGCCGAGGAGATCAATGCCCTCTGTTGTTATGTTTTCGGCAAAATCACCAGGGCCAACTTTCAGGCCCATGGCCTGCATCTTCTTTATACTTTCAAGTGCAAGGAGACTCACCTGCCTGTGCCATTTTTCAGAGGCATGGGCATCTCCATTAATACCGAAATCTTCCCTCAAATAAGCCTCTGCTGTCTTCTTTTTCCTCTGCCCCTTTTTGTCGCTGATATTTACTGAGACAACCCTGCCCTTCATTGTGTTAGGATAACATAAAGACTTTTTGAAAAGGAAGGACGTAGGGCAATATTACCTTTTGACATGTGGCTCTTATTTTTGCAAAATAAATTAGGCCAATGTTATATTTAAACATTGGCCTAATTTATCCTGATTCAGAATGACAAAGAGGGAAGGGCTCAGGAGGATGTTTTGAGATTCACACTGAAAAATAAGATATTCTTCGGCTATGCAGTTATGATGCTCTTTACCGTCATAGTCGGCCTTTATGCGGTCTGGAGCCTCCGCAATTTGAACAACATTACCAACTCCATTGTTTACAGAGATTTGCCTGCTGTAGAAAACCTCAAAAACATGAGAGACAACCTGCTGGCCCAGGACAGTTATGAAAAGCGATACCTTATTCTGAGGGACTCAGAAGTTTCTGATGTCTTCTGGAACAGGAGCTACGAGTTTGAGCAGACACTGGAGAGGATGGCGAGCCTGCAGCCATCAATGGCAACAGTAATCGAGAAAATTAAAAAACTTCATGATGCCTATGACAATATATTTTCAAAAGAGATTTCACTAACAAAAGCCAAAAGATATCGAGAGGCAGAAAATCTATCAGAGCATGATCTAAAAAGCACCTTCAATAAAATAAAAATGTCTCTGAATGAGCTTGAGTTTAAACTTTTTGCCCAGAGAAACGAGAAGATTAACGAATCAAACAAATTGGGAGAAAGGGCATTTGCTGTGGCATCTATTCTTGGCCTGCTCTCGTTGCTATCAGGTGGAATATTTGCATATTTCCTGACAAACTATATCTCTTCCTCGATAGAGAGCCTGAAGGTGGCAACACAGTCCATAAGGAGTGGAAACTATGATAATGTCCCTCTCATAAGGGGAATGGACGAACTCGCAGAATTAGCCGTCTCATTCAAGGAGATGTCTGCAAGGCTTAAAGAGCTTGAAGCCATGAACCTCGATGCAAACCCTCTTACAAAACTGCCTGGCAATCTGGCAATTGAAAAAGAATTGATACTCAGACTAAGCGAGGATAGAAAATTCGCATTCTGTTTCGCTGATATAGACTACTTCAAGTCCTTCAGCGATAAATATGGTTATGCCCGTGGGAGTGATGTGCTGGCCTGGCTTGGAAGGCTCATCACAGATGTTGTAAAGGAATATGGAAGCGAGGGTGATTTTGTGGGCCATATCGGTGGAGACGATTTTGTAATTATCTGCAGCCCCGACAACGTCAAAACCATCTGCAATAATATCATCGAGAAGTTTGACAACTCTGCAAAAGAGTTTTATGATCCTGAGGATGCAAAAAAGGGTTATATTATCTCCACCAATCGCCAGAATGAGGTTATGGAGTTTCCGATAATGACTATTTCAATTGCTGTAGTCACTAATAAAAGCGAAGTAATAAGAGACCCAAAGGAAGTGGCGCAGAGGTTAACTGAACTTAAAAAATATGCAAAAACTTTTCCAAAGAGCCTCTATGTCATGGAGAGGAGACGGTCTTCGTGAAAATGCATAGCTTCAAAAAGGCATTTATTTTTTTTACAATAATTGCACTCCTTTCAGGATGCAGCATCAACAGCATTATAAAGACAGAAAAAAGCCGGGAAGAAATTGCCCGGATTACTGAAATGATGGACAGCGAAGACTTTAATGGCGCAACAAAGCATGTGAACAAAATAGAGAAAGCAGGAGACAGGGATATAGCCCTTTTTTGCAGAGGATACATCTTGAGCTATCCCAAGAATCCACACAGGGATTATTCTAAAGCCATTAAGACATTTGAGAAGCTTGTCTCCATGTTCCCAGAAAGTCCGATGAAGAGTGATGCAGAAGCATGGATAAGGATATTAAGTGTTATAAAAGAGCAGCAGGAAGAAATATCACGGCTTAAGGCAAAAAATCAGGAACTGAAAGACAGCATAGATAAGCTTAAGGAAGTAGATAAGGAGACAGAAAAGAAGCGGCTCGGCACTCCGTAGTGAGTTTATCGAACTAACAGGCTGTTGAAAAACTCTAAAATAACCATAAGTGTCATTCCCGCATGTTTTTAGAGGCTGTTGAAAAACTCTAAAATAACCATAAGTGTCATTCCCGCATGTTTTTAGCGGGAATCCAGAGTCTTGTAAATTCAAGAGATTCTGGATTCCTGCTTTCGCAGGAATGACAAACTAAGCATGAATAAATACTTTTTGAACAGCCTGCTAAGGTTCAATTCTTGGAAAAAGCACTTCTGCCTTCTGAACTTTTATGCCAGGTTTTAATCCGCCCCAGGTTTTAACCGTTTCAAATTTGGTTTTGTTTATGTCATCCTTTATTCCAAGCTGTTTCCATATTTTCTCTGCTGTTGATGGCATAAATGGAAAAAGATAGACTGCAATAAGACGTAATGCTTCGGCCAGCGTATAAAGCGTATTGGATAGGGTACCTTGATCCTTTTCTTTCCATGCTTTCCATGGAGCGCTATCCTCTATATATTTATTTACCTCATTTATAACAAGCCATAATTGAACAAGGGCATGATGGAACTCAAGTTTTTTTAAAAAACTATCACAGCTTTTTTGAAGACCGGTAGCATCAGAAAACCATGCCTGAATCCTTTTTTCTAAACCTTCTCTATCGCTACTATTAATTGGTAGGGGGATTTCCCCATCTCTATATTTTTCAATCATTGTCAAGGAACGACTTAAAAGGTTCCCCAGATCATTTGCAAGGTCTGTATTTATGCGTTTTATCATCGCATCCTCTGAGAAATCCCCATCCAGACCAAAAGGCACTTCTCTGAACAGGAAATACCTGAATGCATCAACGCCATATTTATCGATCATCTCATGAGGGTCAACAACATTGCCGAGGGACTTTGACATCTTCTTACCCTTAACAGTCCACCATCCATGGGCGAATATGTTTTCTGGAAGAGGCATATCGAGGGCCTTTAACATGGTTGACCAGTATATGGCATGTGTTGTGAGGATGTCCTTGCCTATAATGTGATGGTCTGCAGGCCACCAACCATCTTGAGTAGCGAGTGACGAGTGACGAGTGACGAGATAGCGGGTGGCTGAATAGTAATTTACAAGGGCGTCAAACCACACATATGTTACATAGTTTTCATCAAAGGGCAAGGGTATCCCCCATGAGAGTCTGTGCCGTGGCCTTGATATGCAGAGGTCGCCGAGAGTATTATTTTTTAAAAACCCGAGGACCTCATTCCGCCTTGTCTCTGGAAGGATATAATACGGAGTGGCCTCTATATATGTTATAAGCCATTCCTGGTATTTTGACATGAGGAAAAAGAAATTTTCTTCCTCGATATGTTCCACAGGCCTTCCGCAATCAGGACAGCTCCCTTCTATCAGGTCTTTTTCTGCCCAGAACCTCTCATCAGGTGTACAGTACCATCCTGAGTATGGCCGTTTTTCTATATCCCCCTTTTCATAAAGTCTCTGAAGGATCTCCTGCACAACCTTTCTGTGGCCATTGTCTGTGGTGCGAATAAAGGCATCATTTGAGATATTGAGCTTCCCCCAGAGTTGTTTGAAGTTCTCCACCATCAGGTCTGCATGCTCTTTTGGTGTGTGCCCCTTCTCAGCAGCAGCTTTCTCTACCTTCTGGCCGTGCTCATCTGTGCCAGTCAAGAAAAACACCCTTTTACCGAGCAACCTGTTTCGCCTTGCAAGTATATCTGCTGCTATGGTTGTGTATGCATGGCCTATGTGCGGGACATCATTCACATAGTAAATAGGAGTGGTCACATAGAACTTGGTCATCTCCTCCTTTTCTTTCCAAACCTCCTCCTCCTGCTGAATGGCTTGCCTTTTTCGGATTCTTGCTCAGAACGAGGCTCTGCCTTGATATCTTCTCTGGAGCTAATTGCCATCTGGGATGATATCTCTACAGTTTCTGTGGTTTTTTCTTCCTCTGATATTTCGACAGGCTCAATACAGGTCTCTATTTTTTGTCCCGATTCATCGGGATTCGGTGTTGTCCTTTCCAGGGAAGGCTCCTCATATTCATAGCCAAGGCAGCACATCAAGCGGCCGCACAGGCCTGAAAGCTTGTTAGGGTTTAATACAAGCTCCTGCTTTTTTGCCATCCTTATAGAGACAGGTTCGAAAGATGTAAGAAAAAGCGCGCAGCAGACCTGCCTGCCACAAATACCAATGCCCCCGAGAAATTTTACTTCGTCCCGTACACCTATCTGCCTCATCTCTATCCTTGTTTTAAACTTAGCAGCGAGGTCTCTCACTAACTCTCTGAAGTCAATCCTGCCTTCAGCGGTGAAATGGAAAATGATCCTTTTCCGGTCGAGGGTTGCCTCTGTCCCGATAACCTTCATGGGAAGTCCCCGTTCCTTCACCTTTTCGAGACAGAAAAGCCTTGCCTCTTCTTCGAGAGGCCCATTGTTTCTGTCCTGCTCGATGTCTTCTTCTGTTGCAACCCTTAACACCTTTTTAAACTGTTTGTCTGACTCCTCTACGCTATGCCTCCCCCTGACAACAAGGCCGAGGCTCAGACCCATCTCTGATTCAACAACCACCCACTTGCCCGGATTTACATCTATGCCATTTATCTCAAAGTCATAAATCTTGCCGCAGGGCTTGAATCTCACACCTATTACTTCAGTCACCTTAATCTACCACCTTTCCCAATTTTATATTTAACTTCAAACTGTGTTTAAGAAGTATGCCTGTATAATAAACTGTTATGTGCTTGCTTAGATTAAAACGCAGAAGGCCCTTTATATTATAAAGCTCTTTTGAGAGGGCCGTGATAGTATTTAAATCTGCATTTTCTGCAAGTTCTCTAATTTCTGCTTCCATGTCATAATTTATCAGGAGCGTGGCTTCACCTGTAGCCTTATAAACTGCAATATCCCTGAGCCATAGCAGGGCCCAATCAAACCATTCCTCCATTGCATCCCTGTTACCTCCGCCCCATATTTCATCCTTCGGGCCATTGATAAGAGTTTTAAATTCGTTTAAAGACCGTTCTCTCTGCTGGATTAAATCCCCATTCAGGGCCAATCCAAGCCTTCCCTGAGAAATGCGGCTCAGGACTGAGGCCTGGCCCTGCCCCATCTGCTGAAGCAAATCCTGTAATTTTTTGATGGGTAAGGGAGAAAAATTTATCCTCTGGCACCTTGATAGAATTGTCTGAGGGATTAACCCTAACATTGATGATACAAGAATTATCAGGCTCTGGCCTGGAGGCTCTTCGAGGGTCTTGAGAAAGGCATTTGCAGCGGACTGATTGAGACACTCTGCACCATCGACTATGACCACTTTCCATTTTCCCTCAAAGGCTTTGTAAGACAGCAGTTCCTCAAGCCTTCTTATCTCATTTACCCTTATTATGCCGTCTTCGGGGCTTATTTCAAGCACATCAGGGTGAATGCCTTTTTTGATTTTTATGCACGATGGACATTCGTCGCAAGAGTCTATTTGAGTGACGAGTGACTTTTCCAGAGACGAGAGACGAGTGACGAGCGACGAGTTATTATATTTACTTGTCTCTTGTCTCTTGTCTCTTGTCTCTGCTTTTAGGCAATTAACTGCCTTAGCAAAGTTAATGGCTGTGAGCCTCTTGCCTATGCCATCGTCCCCTGAGAAAAGATAGGCATGAGAGATGCGGGCGTTTCTAATACTTCCAGCAAGAATCTCTATTGCCCTGTCCTGACCTATTATATCCCTGAAGGCCATATCTTCTTAATCTCTTCCTTTATCCTCTCATGGACTGTTTGCCTGCTGCCATAAGCATTGATTACCCGCACTCTATCTGGCTCCTCGCGGGCAATCTTCATGTAGCCCCTCCTGACCTTTTTGTGAAACTCGATGTCCTCTGCCTCAAACCTGTCTTTTTTCCTCGCGCCCCTGTTCCTCTTTAATCCTTCTTCGACATTCAGGTCAAGGAGAAAGGTAATGTCAGGCTTCAGGTGGTGTGTCGAGACCCTATCAATTGCTTTTATGAGAGCCGGGTTTATCCCTCTGCCATAACCCTGGTAGGCAACTGTCGAGTCAAAAAAGCGGTCTGTTATTACAATAATGCCTTTTGCGAGTGCCGGTTCGATTACTTCCTTTATATGTTGTGCCCTCGATGCATTGTATAGTAAAAGCTCTGTGAGTGGGCTCATATGTTTATGCGCCGTGTCTAAAAGAATCGTCCTTATTTTATGTCCTATCTCTGTACCGCCTGGCTCTTCGGTAGTTAAGACACTGTAGCCGTTTCTTCTTAAATATTGCGCCAGGAGTTTTGCCTGTGTGCTTTTTCCAGAACCCTCTATGCCCTCAAAGGAAATGAAACCTCGAAACTTTCTTTTAACTGTTTTCTTTTTGATTTCCCTTTTAATCCCTCGCATAAGATTCTTTTAATCCTTTCAGGAGCGAAAAAACCTTCATTGCATCCTCAACCTCCATAGAGCCGGTCCCGCAGGATGGGGTAATGAGGCTCTGATTTATGAGTCTTTCCCTCGCAACACCAATCGCTTCTATAGAATCCAGTCCCCTTCCGAACTGCTCCTGCAGCCCATTAATAGTAACTTTCCTTATGGCTTCTGTGGTTGGCACAATGCCCCACGCGATAATCCCCCCCCTATTTATAAAAGCCTTTACTTCATCAGGATAAATACCGAGGGTGTCCCAGAAAAAATAGGCATCAAAGCTGAATATATCAAGGCCTGAGGAGAAGACCATAGGCCAGTAAGCTTTACTGCAGCAATGAATGCCGGCAATGGCCCCGTATGATTTTATTGTGCTTACCATCTCGTTAAGCAGCCTCGAGGCCTCGATGCTATCAACGCCTATATAAGCTGATGTGCCGAGGGCTGACAGGATTGGCTCATCTATAAAAATAATTATCTCATCGGCAAACGGTCGAAGTGTTTCTATCTGCCACCGTGCCTTGCCTTTAAGTAGTCCGAGTGCAAGCTCCCTCATTTCTTCATCAAAATAAATAGGTCTCTTCTGGTTGTCAGCAAGTCCAAGGGTAAAGGTCAATGGCCCTGTAACCTGCCCTTTCAATGCCCTGAGCTTCCTGCCTTTTTTAAGAAGCCCTATAAAAGCATGTAATCCCAGTGCATGGTCTTCTGATATGGGAAACCCCATCTTTTTATCCATGGATTCATAAAAAGCGCGGACAGCATCATCACTGTTTTTCTCCACCCAGAGGTTTTCTCCCTCAATCCTTATAAAAGGGAATCCCTCAGAATACTGCGGGATCATGAGTTCAAGAAAACTCCTGTGCGGGAGCTGTGGCCAGAAGGGTATATCTACCGATTCAAAGACAACCCTGCATGCCTCTTCCGGGTCTGTATGAGGAAGGCTTCCAATGCCTGTTGTGCTTAAACTCTGAAACATTATTAATCATACTCTAAATGTGCGTTAAGTTTCAAACGGGCTGCGGATAAAAGAAGTTGCCGAAGGTGCATAGCACCGTAGCCTTTTATCCGCTGTTATACGCTGTTTTGCCCATACTTTGACTTAATCTTGTCATTTCCCACCCAACATGTTTCTATCGCATCTCTTAAGATGACTCAGTCAAAAGAGTCTCCTAACTTACTCGTATCAGTCCCTCATGGGCTATCTCTATCGTCTCAATAGATACTTCATTACCTTTGGCTTTTAAGTCTGAAGGTTTATATCTTACAGGCCATGCGTTAACAATGTCCCACCTAACCTTACCATTGCCAGCTTCATCCATTATGATAATGGACATATTTTTCCTTTCTCCTTCTGCACCAGATTCTATAACCTTCTTTATCCAGTTATAGAGATCCATCGAATCTGTTATTCCCCATTTAAGTATGATATTTCCATACTTAGTAAGTCCTGATAGTTTTCTTACTGTTGTAGGCTCATTGCCCTCTCTGTACTCTATGGAGTCTATGGTTGTATCTCCAATTATGCACTCGCTAAACCCGGCCTGGGCGATGCCGTCAATTTCTACCATGAACATAAAATTTATATAGGGGTCTTTTCTTGTTCCTACTGGCATAGCTGTATCACCTCCTGTCTATGTGATATGTCCCATCTCCAATCTACGTATGTATCCGATTTCCTTATATATTTCTAAATTGTGTTTTATGGTAGTAGAGTATTTCGTTCCCTTCGAATCTTGATATGAAATCCTTGCAGAAATCTTTGTAGGTTCTCCTCTTCTAAAATACGATGCACTAGTATCTAAAAATGTCATGATTTCCTTTTGAGGAGGCAAGAATTCGATATTTTGAAAAAGTGGAAGCGCTGAAATTTCTTTACTCCCTTCTACACCAAATATCTTTTTGTCAAATTTAATAGAAACCTTAAACACTGGCTCATCGATAATGTTTTTTATTGATATAAAAAACAATCCATTGTCGAATACAAAATCCACAATAACTGCATGTTTACAAGAATCTGCCTCTTTTTTCCATTTTAAAATTTTCCCTGGCATTAATACTTTACCTCTTTCTTAACTTTTGCAATGTCATGGTTTTGGGGTCAAACCTAAAACCTAAATTATACATTTTACATTTTAGGTTCTCCATAAAGTGCGGGGTGTATCTCAAATCTGTCCCATTTTCTAAAAGATGAGTGGCAAATGAATGTCTGAGGCTATGAATTGCAACATCCTTTTTAATTCCTGCCTTTTCACATGCCATCTCAAATACCCTTTGGGCAGTTCTTATGGTAATGTATCTTTCTTTGTCTGGTCCAGGAAACAACCACTTTGTTGGTTTATATTCCTTCCAATATTCTCTTAAGGTCTTTAAAGTAGTTTCAGATAGTAATGTGTATCTATCTTTTCTGCCTTTTGAACCTTTGAGAAAAACGAGCATCCTTTTACTGTCAATGTCTTCTGGCTTCAATTTCACTACTTCGCCAACTCTTAACCCTGCTGAGTAGACGAGCATAAGCAGGGCTTTATGCTTTAAATTATCCACGGAAGATAAGATTTTTGCAACTTCTTCCTTGCTTAAAACAACCGGCAATTTCTTGTCCTTGCGAGGTCTTTTTAGTTCGTAAATAAACTTTCTCTTTAGCATTGAGCCGTAGTAAAACTTGAGGGCATTGATTGCCTGATTCAATGTGGAAGTTGCAGATTGTTTTTCTTCTGCAAGGTAAAGAAGATAATCTTTTATGTCGTTATCGTTAATCTCAGCGGGGTTTTTGCCTGAAAAGTTCAGAAAATCTCTATTGAAATAGATATAACCCTTGACGGTTTTATAACTGTATTTTCTTGAGAGGAGTTCTCTGCGGAGGTCTTCAAAATCCCCCTCACCCTTGCCCTCTCCCGCAAGGGGAGAGGGGGTAAAGATGGTGGTCTCTCCCCAAAGGGGCGAGGGAACTTCTTTTGTTTTTCTAAACGGAGAGATATGAGATTGCTTCGTCGCTTCGCTCCTCGCAATGACAGGGGTGGAAGGCTGGACTTGCAACACAGGGTCTATATGAATTTCTTCTCCGTCAAAAGCCTTTAGAATCTTCTCTAAAGTTCCATTGGTATCGGGAAAGCTCCAGTATTTTTCGGCTGGGTGCCATTTGTGGCCTGGGATGCTTTTGACCTTTGCAACAAGCTGAGGGTTATAAGGGAAGGCAACTGTTATCCTACCTGAGCTATTCTTACTGATAGTCACCCCATAATTACCTCCAATCGGTAAGATTATATCAATCCCCCCTAAATTCGACAAGCTCATTAAGCCTTTAGAATCTTCTCTAAAGTTCCATTGGTATCGGGAAAGCTCCAGTATTTTTCGGCTGGGTGCCATTTGTGGCCTGGGATGCTTTTGACCTTTGCAAACAAGCTGAGGGTCGTAGGGGAGGGCAAGGGAGAGGGAACGAGTTGGCAACTTTCTATCAGCCGAAGTGGATGAGATTTAGTAAAATCAATAAATTGAAGCTCCCCGCAGTCCCGAAACTTCGGGACGGGGAATCTTCGAAATGTAAGGAATTATTACCTTTAATATTCGCTCGCTAACTGGGAATGCGCTCGCTATGCATTTTCGTAGCATTGACTTTTAGACGGCACTCTTATTATTATAAGTGAATCATTAAATAATTAATATCGCGGGGTGGAGCAGCCTGGTAGCTCGTCGGGCTCATAACCCGAAGGTCGTAGGTTCAAATCCTACCCCCGCTACCAAATGAAAGGAATAAAAAGATGGGGACTTATACAACTTTTCGCCCTCACAATAGAAGACGCAAGAGAACCCACGGTTTTCTTGAGAGGATGAGTACAAAGGGAGGCCGCAGGATTCTCAAGAGAAGACGTAATAAGGGTCGGAAGAGATTAGCTGTCTAAGGTTGTAGTATATTGAAGGCATTAGCAATAATTATAGTTAAAGGATATAAAAGCTACATCTCTCCGTTTTTACCAAATACATGCAGGTTTTATCCTACATGTTCAAGCTACAGCCTTGATGCCCTTGAGCAGTATGGTTTTCTAAAAGGGCTCTGGCTCACTTTGAAGAGGATAGCAAAGTGCCACCCCTTGCATCCAGGTGGCTACGACCCGGTGAAATAATGGAAAAACGAACTCTCTTAGCAATAGTTTTAGCAGTGCTGATCCTGATTGTTTATCAATATGTCTTCGCACCCAAACCTGTGCCGCAGCAGCCAGAGGTGCAAAAGCCAGTAGAGGTTAAAAAAGAAACAACCCCAACACCTTTGCCAAAAAAGCTACCAGAAGAAATTCTACCGCCTGAGGAAACAGGTGTGGACATCACAGTGGAGACAGATCTGTACAAAGCCGTATTAACAAATAAGGGCGGGGTTATAAAATCCTGGGAACTTAAGAAATATAATGATAAAGATGGGAATCCCATAAAACTGCTTAAACAACCAGGGCCAATCCCGCCATTAGGACTTCTTCTTGAAGGCACAGAGCAGGATTTACCGCTCAAGGTCATTTACCAGGTAAATACAAAGGGTCTTACATTAAATAAGAACAGAGAGACGGGGAATGTAACTTTCACTTACAGCCACCAGAACTTTTCTATCAAGAAAACCTTAACCTTTTATAACAACGAGTACAAGGTCGACATCTCAGTTGAGATGGATGGTGTACAATCGTATCTCTTTCCTGTAGGTTCTGACTTTGGCCTTTTTGATAAAACCGCTGACAGTCATAAGGGTCCAGTAATCCTTATTGACTCTGATAGAAAAGAGTTTACTGCTGAGAAACTAAAAGGGCCCATGGATTTTACCGGCAATATTCGCTGGATTGCCCAGGAAGACAAATACTTTACAGCAGCCATTGCTCCAATAGAAAAGAGAGTCAAAGCGACTCTCAGTGAAGACTCGCATCGAGTTGAAGGCGCCAGTGTCTGGAAGAGCGGAGAAAATGCTGAGATTGCCTTAAGACTTGGCCCCCAAAAAAGCAGCTTTATACTTTATGCCGGGCCAAAGGAATATGACAGACTAAAAGCCATTAATGTCGGATTGGAACACATAATAGATTTCGGTTTTTTCTCCATAATAGCAATGCCCCTTTTCTGGGTCTTAAAGTTCTTTAATTCTTTTCTCCACAATTATGGCTTTGCAATAATAGTCCTCACCATTGTCACGAAAATCCCCTTTATTCCCCTTATCAATAAAGGGCAGCAGACAATGAAAAAGATGCAGGCCCTTCAGCCCAGAATAAAGGAGTTACAAGAAAAATACAAAAAAGATAAGCAGAAATTAAACAAAGAACTCATGGGGCTTTACAAACAGCAAAAGGCAAACCCTATGGGAGGGTGCCTGCCCATGCTCCTTCAGATACCCATATTTCTTGCCCTTTATAATATTCTTAACATGGCCATAGAGCTGAGAGGCGCACCTTTCTTCTGGTGGATAAAAGACCTTTCGGCAAAAGACCCATATTACATACTCCCGGTAGTCATGGGCATCACCATGGTAATTCAACAGAAGATGACTCCATCAAGCCTTGACCCAACACAGAATAAAATAATGATGTTCCTGCCTATTGTCTTTACCTTTATATTTCTGAGTTTCCCCTCAGGGCTTGTCCTCTACTGGCTTGTAAACAATATCCTCAGCATTATCCAGCAGTTTTATGTAAACAAAAAAGCTTCATCTTCATGAACTCGGTACGAGTCGATCCCGACGTAGAAGACACTATTGCCGCTATCTCGACTCCTGTGGGGCATAGCGGTATCGGCATTGTAAGACTCAGCGGAAAAGACGCCATATCCATAGTAGATACCCTGTTTAAAGGTCCTGCAGGCAAAACCCTGCACAATTGCCCATCCCACAGAATCATGTATGGCCACATTATAGACCCTGCGGTAAATGAGCCTGTTGATGAGGTCCTCGTATCACTGATGAAGGCTCCTAAAACCTATACAAAGGAAGATATAGCGGAGATAAATTGTCATGGAGGCCCTGTGCCACTTCGCAGGGTCCTGGAGCTTGTCTTAAAAGCAGGTGCAAGGCTTGCAGAACCTGGAGAATTTACAAAAAGGGCCTTTTTAAACGGCAGGCTCGACCTTACACAGGCAGAGGCTGTGCTTGATATCATAAAGTCAATGACAGAGCACAGTCAGAAGGCTGCCATGGAGCAACTTGGTGGAAGGCTTTCAAGGAAAATCGAAGCTCTCAGGAATGAACTGATTGAATTAAGTGCGTTTGTTGAAGCCCATATTGATTTCCCTGAGGAGGATATAGAACCACCCTCTTTAAAAGATATGGGAGAAAGGGCCATTGAACTGCGGAGGGAGCTCCAGCAACTTATAGATAATTCAAGGCAGGGAATAATCCTGCGGGAGGGACTCAAAACAGCTATTATCGGTAGACCCAATGTGGGAAAGTCTTCTCTTCTTAATGCACTCCTTGAACAGGACAGGGCAATAGTAACAGAGATGCCAGGGACAACAAGGGATGTCATTGAGGAATATTTGAACATCAATGGTTTTCCAGTAAGGGTTATGGATACAGCAGGGATAAGAGAGGCCAGGGATGTCGCTGAAAGAGAGGGTGTGCAGAGGAGTCTCAGGACAATGGAGGGGGCAGACCTGGTTCTGCTTGTTCTCGATGGAAGCGAACCATTGAGAGAGACTGATAAAGACCTGATTGAAAGGGCAATCTCAAAAAACATAATCTTAGTTATAAACAAAGCAGACCTCTCACAAAAAATGAACATAGATGCCCTGCCATCAGATAAACCAGCAGTCCTAATATCTGCTCTAAAAGGGTCTGGGTTAAATGAATTGAAAGACAGGATAACCAGCATAGCTTTAAACGGTGGTGCCGATTCAACTGTCCTTGTAACAAACTTAAGACATGTGAGGGCGCTGGAAAGGGCGGTTGAATCTATAAAGTCTTTTATGGACAGCCTTAATAGAAATGTCTCTCCTGAGTTTCTATCTATAGAGTTAAGAGAAGCCCTTGATGCCCTCGGCGAAATCCTCGGCCCAACTACCCCGGAAGATGTCCTTGATAAAATCTTCAGGGATTTTTGTATCGGGAAGTAAATATTTAACACGAATTACGCAAGGGTATATGAAAAACACTTGCCCATTGTCATTCCGAGCCCTGAACGAAGTGAAGGGGAGGAATCTTAACCACCACAAAAAGATTTCTCCCTTCGGTCGAAATGACAACTACTTTGCTGTCATTTCGAGCCCTTTTCGCCTCGGCGAATCATTCCGAGTCCCTCGCTTGTCATTCCGAGCGAAGCGAGGAATCTTGTCTTTCCGCTCGGGACAGTCTCCGCGAGGAATCTCATTTTGAGTGATGAGATTGCCACGTCGTCCCGAAACTTCGGGACTCCTCGCAATGACATTTGGGGAGGCTTGCGTAATTTGGGTTTAAGACATCCAGTTGCTGC
Organism: Nitrospirota bacterium; assembly: GCA_016214385.1. Classification (NCBI taxonomy): domain Bacteria; kingdom Pseudomonadati; phylum Nitrospirota; species Nitrospirota bacterium. Next base: position 11,257 of record JACROP010000007.1, on the reverse strand, counting down.
CTTCTACATGCCTCTTTTTATATATTTTTGTCTCCGGGAATGCATCTTCAAAATCCTCTGCACAACTTAAAGATATTGACTCAGCCTCTCCGAGCACAAGAATTCCCTCAGGTTTTAATATCCTGGCAAAATTTTTTATAACTCTTTCCTGAAGCTCAAGCTGAAAATATATAAGGACATTTCTGCACAGGATAATATTATAGTCTGCAAAGATTCCATGCGCAGGACTTCCACCATGGACAAGGTCGTGGTAACCAAAATCAACTATCGCCTTTATTTCGTCTGCGACTTCGTAATCCTGGCCTTTCTTTGTAAAATATTTATCAAGGTATTTTTTCTTGACCTCCTGTATAACCTTATCGCTGTATACGCCAGACTGTGCCTTTTCAATAGCACACCATACCCGTACTGCCCCGCCCTGTTTGATAACGTGTGGAAGGATAAAGGAATCAAGCACATCAAAAACAATAGGGCCTCTGAAAACATGACTTACTTTTATAGTGATTGACTCGATTAAGGCATCGATCTCTTTATCACGGGATTGCAAATAGTCAAAATAATCTTTGTAAGATGTGGTTTGTGTCAGAGGGAATCTCTGCTCTATACGGCGTTTTAATGTATCTATCTTGTAAGCGCTAAAATCGAGGCTTCTCTTAGCCTTAAGGTGCTGCAAGATTTTATTAAGGGAGTCTTCTTCCATGTCTCATCCTTACTTTATGAAGAGTTTTAAAGGAATTTTATGCATTAATGCAGATACTGTCAATTAAGGCTGTTGCCGAACCCTGCAGGGGCAGGGCTTGCCCCTGCCCATTTAGTCCCGATGCATCGGGATTGGCAACAAATCCTAAGGACTTAACTCGTTGATTTTTAAGTATAAAATGCCCCTTTCCTGTCTCATTACTCATGTGATATAATTTAAAAAAAGGGGAGCCCACCAATGAAAAGGGTTTTATTTGTTTTAGCTGCTATTATTATGTTCCTATCTGCCTCTGTCGGGGCAGAGGACAAAGGGAGGGTAAAAGCCATGATAAAAGATATTCACTGGCTCGGGCATGACAGTTTTAAGATTATCGGGGAAAAGGTAATATACATAGACCCTTTTAAAATCAAAAAGAAAGACACCGCAGACATCATCCTTATAACCCATGAACACTATGACCACTGTTCCCTTGAAGATGTAAAGAAAATCCAGGGGCCAAAGACAGTAATTGTTACCACAGCGGACTCTGCAAAAAAGCTTTCAGGAAATATCAAAACAATCAAACCAGGCGATAAGGTCACTGTTGAGGGCATAGAGATAGAGGCAGTTCCAGCATACAACACAAACAAACAGTTTCATACGAAAGACAGAGGATGGGTCGGGTATATCATTAAAACAAAAGGCCAGAGGATTTACCATGCTGGCGATACAGATTACATCCCTGAAATGGAGACCGCCATAAGGGCTGATATAGCCCTGCTTCCAGTCTCAGGGACCTATGTTATGACAGCCGAAGAGGCAGTAAAGGCTGCCCTCGCAATAAAACCAAAGGTGGCAATACCAATGCATTATGCATCTACTGTTGGCTCCAGGGAGGATGCCAGGAAGTTTGCTGAGGGATTAAAGGGGAAAATCGAGGTTGTGATACTTCAGGAAGAATAGTAATCGCTTCCTGTCATTCCGAATGAAGTGAGGAATCTTATCGTTCTGCTCAGGCATTTAAGATTTCTCCCTTCGGTCGAAATGACAAAAGGGGGTCGAAATGACAAACGGGAAATGGTCGAAATGACAAATGAGTCGAATTTGCTCAGGTAAATGCTTAAAAATGGCCGATGCAAAAAAGATAAATAAACTGTTACTAAAAAAATATCCAGACCCTAAGATAGCACTTAATTTTTCGAATCCACTGGAGCTACTTGTCGCTACAATCCTTTCAGCCCAGTGCACAGACATCAGGGTAAATGAAGTGACTAAAAATCTATTTAAAAAATACAAAACAGCAGGGGATTACGCAAAGGCTGATTTAAAGACGCTGGAAAAAGAAATAAAACCAACAGGTTTTTATAAAAACAAGGCAAAGATGATAATCAATTGTTGCGAAAAAATTGTCAGTGACTTTAAGGGTAAAGTCCCTTCGACAACCGTGGAGCTTACAGCCCTTCCAGGTGTTGGAAGGAAAACTGCAAATGTTATAATAGGCAGTGCCTTTGGAGGTCAGGCCATTGCAGTTGACACTCATGTGCTCAGGGTTTCAAACAGGCTCGGCATTGCCCACTCGGATAACCCTGACAGGGTAGAAGAAGAACTGACAGGACAGCTTCCCATGGAAAAATGGACTGCCTTTAATCTCGCTTTGATATTGCATGGGAGAGAGACCTGCATTGCAAGAAAGCCAAAATGTCCTGAATGTGTGCTTTATGATGAATGCGAATGGCAGGATAAAACAGTGGGCAGTCATTAAATGAAAGAACTAATAGAAGAAGAGGAACAGAGACTCAGGAAGTTGAGGTTTGTGGTTGACCTCACCTGTAGCATCCTCATGCAATCAGATATGACTTTTCAAGAGGCACGGTTTCTGCTTTCTGAGGCCAGGAAAGCAGCTATGGCTCTTTTCCCTGACAAGGCTGATGTATACGACCTTATTTATGCACCGAGATTCAGACGGATACTTGCTGAAAGGTTTCTCATTTATGGAAAAAGCTGTGGGCAATAACCTCCTGAAACTCTTAAAAGAAAGGGAAGGCACCTTTGTATCAGGCGAGGCCATGAGCAAGGCCCTCGGAATCACAAGGGCAGGCATCTGGAAGAGGATAAAGGCTATGAAACAAAAAGGCTATGTTATCAATTCTTCGCCGTCGAAGGGTTACAAGCTCCTGCGCAGCCCTGATATCCTGACCGCAGATGAAATCACAGGAGTTTTTCAGGGGAAACTCCTCGGCAAAAAAGTCTTATTCTTTGAATCAACCACATCAACCAATGACATAGCCATGGAGATGGGTCAGAAAGGAAGCCCGGAGGGAACCATCGTTGTTGCAGATGCACAGGAAAAAGGAAAGGGCAGACTCGGAAGAACCTGGATCTCTCCACCCGGCGTAAATCTTTATTTTACTTTACTCTTAAGGCCGCCATTTCCGCCAAAAGATGCGACACTCCTTACCCTCATGGCTGCAGTTTCAATTGTCTCGGCCATAAGGAAATACACAGGGCTCAAGGCCACAATAAAGTGGCCCAACGACATCCTTATAGGAGACAAAAAAGTTGGGGGTGTCCTTACAGAAATGAAATCAGACATGGACAGGATAAGCTTTGTCGCCCTCGGTATGGGTATAAATGTAAACCTTGACTTAAACACCCTGCCTTAGGACGTGAGGATCATAGCCACTTCTTTGAAGCACGAAGCCCGGGAATCAATAAGCAGGGTTGAATTTTTAGGTCGGATATTGAGAGAGCTGGAACACTGGTACAGTGTCCTTTTAAAGGTCGGCAGAAGACCCCTGCTCGATGAGTGGAGAACTCTTACATCCACCCTCGGGAAAAGGGTAAAAGTATCAATGGCAAAGCGGATAATCTCAGGAATTGCCGAAAACATCGATGACGATGGTGAACTTATAGTAAAACTTCCCTCAGGCCGGATCGAGAAAGTATGTGCTGGAGATGTTACAATACTGAAAAATTCAAAATCCAAAGAACAGTGAGCGGTAATGCTTTTAGCTATTGACATAGGCAACACCAATATAACAATAGGAGCCTACAGCGATGGGTTTAAAACCACCTGGCGGCTCAATACAAGACCGCTGCGCTCTACTGATGAATACTCTCTTCTCTTAGAGAGCTTTATCTTCCACAGTCACCTCAAAAAGCCAGAAGGCGCTATTTTATCTTCCGTAGTCCCTGAAATCACCGATGCCTTCACAAATGCCGTAAGAAAGAGCTTTTCGATTAACTCCCTAATTGTAAGCAGCAGGCTCAATACAGGCCTGAAGTTCAATATAAAAAATCCTGAAGACCTCGGCGCTGATAGGATTGCCAATGCAGTTGCTGCCTATAATCTTTACAATAGCCCTGTGCTTGTTATAGACTTTGGCACTGCCACCACTTTCAGCGCCATCATAGATAAAGGCGAATACACAGGTGGCCTGATAATGCCTGGCCTTGGAATTTCAGCAGATGCCCTCTGTGAAAAGACATCAAAACTGCCGAGGATAGAGCTAAAAAGGCCGGAAAAAGTAATCGGGGACGATACTGCAAGCAACATTTTATCAGGGCTGGTCATAGGCCATGCCGGGGCCACTGAAAAAATTATAAGAGAGGTGAAAAAAGAGCTAAAGGAAGACCTGAGAGTAGTTGCCACTGGTGGTTTCGCTGGGCTTGTAGCTCCTTACATAGAGGGGGCAATAGAGATTAAGCCTGATTTAACTCTTGAAGGTCGGCGGTTGCTCTATGAACGCAATGCATGAATTGAGGAAAGACCCTATCCTGGGCCAGTGGGTTATTGTTTTTAAAAATGAGTCTAAGAGGCCGTCCGAGTACGCCAGTTTAAAGGAGCCTCCGGATGACCCTGCAACATGCCCTTTATGCGAGGGAAAAGAAATGAATACACCGCACGAAATAAGGGCCATAAGGAAGGCAGGAACCAAGCCAGATAAAGCCGGCTGGCTTACAAGGGTCATTCCTGATTTCCAGCCACTGCTCCAGATAGAGGGAGATTTAAACAGGCAGGGCATCGGGATGTATGACAAAATGGATGGCATAGGAGCCAACGAGATAATCATAGAGACCCCGGAACACTTTAGAGCGCCTGAAGATGCAGGCATGGAACAGATTGTAATGGTAATATCAACGTATAAAGAAAGAATCCTTGACCTCGAAAAAGACCCGAGGCTGAGATATATATTGATTTTTAAAAATCATGGGAAGGCGGCTGGCGCCCGTTTTAGCCATCCCCATTCCCAGCTCGTTGCAACACCCATTATTCCAAGCAGGGTCAAGGAAGAACTCGATGGCGCCAAACTCTATTATAATTTCAAAGACAGGTGCATATTCTGCGATATCATAAGAGAAGACGTCAGGATGGGTGATAGAATAATCCTCGAAAACAGGAGCTTTGTGGCCTTGTGCCCATTTGCATCAAGATTCCCCTTTGAGATGTGGATATTGCCGAAAAAGCATAATTGTGCCTTTCAGGACATAAACAGGGAAGAGGAAGAAGACCTTGCAATAACTCTGATTACAATTGTCGGCAAACTCAAAAAACTCCTCGATGATCCACCTTACAACTCAGTGCTGCATACTGCTCCGAGCCGCATCCCGAGGCGCGATCACTGGCATACCCTCGGAGAGGATTTTCACTGGCATATAGAAATAATGCCCCGCCTGACAAGAACTGCCGGGTTTGAATGGGGCTCCGGCTCTTACGTATTACCCACATCCCCTGAGGACTGTGCAAAATATTTAAGGGAGGTTTAAGTCATGAAAGTTGAAAAAATACTTTTCCCAACAGATTTTTCAGAAGGTTCCTACAATGCGCTGCCATATGCTGTTGACCTTGCAAAACATTACAATGCAAAACTCTACATCCTGCATGTTATCTATGATGTTGCCAAGGCTACAGGCTGGTATGTCCCACATATACCAATGGAAGAACTTTACAAAGATATGGCTGCAGGGGCACAGAAAGAGATGGAAAAGTGCTGCATGGAAGAAACGAGGGGTTTCAAGAATGTAGAAAAGATTATCTCAAGGGGTATCCCCCACGATGAGATAATAAAATTTGCTAAAGAAAAAAATATAGACATGATAGTTATTGGAACCCATGGCAGGAGCGGTCTGGATAGAATTATTTTTGGAAGTACTGCCGAAAAGGTGGTCAGGGGTGCGCCATGCCCGGTAATGACAGTAAGATTGCCAGAGCACAGGAAACAATAGCCAGAAAAAGGCGGCCAAAGAAGGTGTATCTCTCTGAGAACGCCTTTATGGACCTCCTTTTAAGCTGCGCAGAGGTCTTCAAGCGGGAGTCCCTCGGCTATCTCCTCGGCTACAGGCTCGAGGACCGTTTTATTATCGAGCATGCCTTCAGTTTTCAGACAGCCAAGAGAAAGCCAAAGGGCGTAATATTCCACCACAGGAATCATAAAAAAATAGAGCCCATTCTTTCCAAGTTTGAAAAGCTTCAGATTATAGGGGACTTCCACTCCCATACCCAGTTTGGCTCTACCAAGGGAATACCGATACCAAGCCCTGAAGACATAAAGGGAATGGAACAGGATAACCTTTACCTTATCGTAGCCATCAACGATGTTGAACAGACCAGGCCCTGGAGGGAAAACAGAGATGGGAGCTTATCAGGGAGTGTCGCAAACTTTTTCTTTAAGATATCTGCTTACTTCCTGGATAGCGGCCCTACACCTAAAAGAGCAAGGATATACTGCCCCTTCCCTCCAGGCTTTAATATAGGATAAAAACAAATAAGAACTTTAAAATTTATCATAAATTACATGTATATCCATTTTTCGGTATAGAATAATGCGTACAGTTGTATATCCATTTTTCGGTATAGAATAATGCGTACAGTTGTTGTAGCAGGTGGCGGGCCTTCAGGCTCTATTGCTGCAAAAAACCTTGCCTCCTCTGGCATAAACGTCTACCTCGTGGAAAAGGACTTCAAAAGGATAAAACCATGCGGCGGCGGAATACCATCGAGGGCTTTTGAAGAGTTCAACCTGCCTGTTAGCGCAACATACAGGGAAGTCAAAACCATCTCGGTCATTTCTCCAAAAGGCTTGAGGGTTGATATACCTCTTGAAGGTAGTTCACTATTAATGGTTGAGAGGGGGGTCTTTGACAGAAACTTAAGAGACATGGCAGAGAAGGCTGGTGCGCATCTCATCGAGGCAGAAATAACCTCAGTAGAAGAAAAAGGCCGGAGCCTCAATATAACTATAATTGAAGATGGGAAGGAAAAAACTTTAAAAGCGGATTTTTTAATTGCAGCAGATGGAGTAAATTCCAGAGTCGTAAGTGCTTTAAACCTTGCTCATCTTCCATGCCTTTATACAATGATGGAAGAGATCGAAGTCTCCAGTCTGACGATTGGCACCGCAAGTAACATCTGCTGCGAGTTCTGGTTTGGCTCATCCCATGCCCCTGGCCTCTATTCCTGGGTCTTTCCTAAAAAGGAGCACATAAGTATAGGAACAGGCTCAACAGATGGGCAGGCCTTAAAAGGCCTTATTGAAAACTTTAAAAGGCGGCGTGAATTAAACGAGACAGGCAATGGGAAGGTGTACAGAATACCTTTAAAAAGGCGTGAATCTCTGGTTTATGGAAATGTCCTTTTTGTAGGAGACGCCGCCGGACTTGTAATGCCTCTTAGCTACGAAGGCATATATTACGCTATGAAGAGCGGCCAGATGGCTGCTGAGGCTATCATTGCAGGCAGGCCCATCATGTATGAAAAAACATGGAAGAGGAAATACGCAAAAAGGTTTTATCTCATGCAGAGGCTTAAAGAGCATTTCTTAAAAAATGATGAAAATGCAGAGCACCTCGTTGAACTTCACAGGAGAAAAGACATACAGAAGGCCTCTATGAGGCTCTGGTTAGGAAAAGACCTGGGCACATCAGGGCTTTTAAGCTATATAGGTTTCTTCAGAAGGTTTTTACATTGAGACTGAACCGTTACATAGCCACATCCATGACCATTCACTTTATTCTACTCGTCTTATTTGCCCTGTTTTATCTAAACAGACCAGGCAGAATCACCCCATTTGATGTAAAAATAGTAGGCCCATTTGATATCAGGCCTGTTACACCCGCATCTCCGGACAGACCGGCAAAGCCATCTAAACCTGTACCGGAGAAGCTGCCATCAATCTCAAAAGGTATCGCTCCAAAGAGGCTGCATGGAGAGGGCACAGACACAAAAACACCTGAAGCATCTGGCGGTACAACGCTCAGCCGGGGGAAAGCGCCCTCCTCGGATGACAGTAAAAGCGGGGATATTCCAAAGGCTAAACCCTCACCCGGGCCGACAAAAAGATTTCCACTTTTTGATAAAGAGACAGTTGAGAAATTTGCCAAAAAGGAGAGCGCTACAGACAGGGGCGTATCCTTCGATACATCCGAATTCCAGTACATGGGCTATATGAGAAGGCTGAAGGAAAGGATTGAAAGCGTATGGCAGTATCCTCCAGAGGCAGCACGGAAAGGCATTTACGGCGACCTCTATATAAGATTCACCATACTAAAAAATGGCAGACTTGGCGATGCAGAGCTGGTCCGCACCTCAGGGCATAAAGACCTCGACGAGGCTGCAATAAAGGCACTTAAAAATGCAGAGCCCTTCTGGCCCCTGCCAGAAGACTATGATAAAGATAGCCTTACAATCACAGGCCATTTCATCTATGCAATAGGCCTGTTTTATATACGGTAGTGCCTAAAAACAGAGATAGAATTTCCTTAAAATTCCCTCTCCCTTGCCCGCCCCGCTTCGCGGAGCGAGGCCGGGGATGGGAGAGGGTGAGGGTGAGGGGAGTTATAAGAAAAAGGCATTTTCTAAATCGGGATTTGGGTAGTGGTTTAATCTTGAAATTTATGTTAGATGTGGTAAGTTTTTCTTAAAGGAGGTGTCTATGGCAAAGGTATATCTGCTGGCTAATACAATGCCAGGCAAGGAAAGGGACATAAGGGATAAATTAAGGGCCATTAAAGGCGTGAGCGGGGCAGACCTCATCACAGGCGTCTATGATGTAATAGCAGTAATTGAGAGCAAAGACCTTGACTCCATTTTCAAAAAAATCCTGAAAGACATCAGGGGACTTAAAGGAATATCCAGGACAGAGACATTTATCGCAGTTGAGTAGTCCAGGAACAAAAACCACAGAGACACTGAGACACAGAGAAAAAACTAAAATATGACACCACGAAGAGCACGAAGAACACTAAGTTTTTAATTTATTATCTCTTCGTGAACTTCGTGTTCTTTGTGGTTTTAAAAAGAAACATATTCTCAGTGCCTCTGTGGTTATTTATACGTTTTTTCAACTTTTTTGCGAAAGAACCATTTATTTCTTTCTTGAGTAGGGGAGTTTTCTGGCTACTGCCTTTTTTTTCAACTGTGATATATGCCATGTTACATTTATCTCCTTAGGACAGACCTCAACGCAATTAAATATATTATGGCAGCGCCACAGTCCATGGGGATTATCAATAGCATCAAGCCTTTCATTCATAGCCCTGTCCCGTGAGTCAAAGGCAAATCTGTAGGCCTTGAGAAGGGTTGAAGGGCCTAAGTATGACTTATCTGCCCAGTAAGACGGACATGCTGATGTGCAGCATCCGCACATGATGCAGGTTACAGATTCAAGGATTTTCTCATGCTCATCAGGGCTTTGAAGTCTTTCCCTCCCAGGTGGCTCTTCAGGGTTTATCAGGTATGGGCTGACATTGTCTGTTGCATTGAAGAAAATCTCCATGTCAGTTACCACGTCTTTAATAACCTTAAATGCAGGCAGAGGCTCAATCACAATCCTCTGAGGCACATCCTTTATCAGGGTCTGACAGGAAAGCCTGTTCTCGCCATTTATCTTCATGGCGCATGAGCCACAGATGCCATGTTCGCATGAATGCCTGAAAGTAAGTGAGCCGTCAAGTTTGTCCTTGATCTTTATCAGACCATCCAGAACCCTTTCAGCAGGTTCCATATTAAGAGCGAATTCTTCCCATCGAGGAGATGAATCTTCTTCTTGGTTAAACCGTTTTATCTTAAATCTATATTTTCCCATGCAGCAATGCGTTCAATGCGCTTTTCCGTCTCTTGGGTAAAAAGATTCTCTAAATAGAAGAACATAATAAACTGCCCGTCTTTTACAAATGACAACCTAATTGACAACCTAATCGACAACCGTTTAGACAAGCTCATAATACGCCCCTCTGCCTTTTCCTTCGAGTCTGACAACCTTCAGTCCAACCAGTTTGTTCATCTCCTTTAAAGCAGCCTGCCTTGAAATCTCAAATTCTTTCGCAACTTCACCGATAGTAATTTTTCCATCCCGGATTATCCTCTCCACAATCTTCATCTGCCTATCAGTCAAAGCAATCTGCCCTTTCTTAGCCTTTCTCAGTCTTTCGCTGCTGAGGCGGACAACGCTCTCCTTAACAGCTGCAATGCTCACCTTCACGCCTTCAACAAAGTATTCGAGCCAAGCGGTTAAATCGAGGGTTTTTTGATCTACGCCCTGAAGAACCCGGTAATATGCCGGCCTATCCGAGTCATAATAGTCATCCAGACAGAAGAATTGTTTTGCATCAAATCCCCTCAAATAAAGTATCAGTGTGGCAAGGACACGGGCAGTTCTCCCATTTCCATCTATAAAGGGATGGATTCTCACAAATTCATAATGAGCTATTCCAGCCTCAATAATAGGGTCAAAAGCTTGTGCCTCTGCAGAACTCAGCCACGTAATCAATGCCTTCATTAATTTTGGGACATCTTCATTTGAAGGTGGCCTGAAAAAGACCTCTCCTGTCAACCTGTTCCCGACTATGACATAACGATTCCGATACACGCCGCAATCAGAATGTCTTTTTCAGTTATTTTCTTGCCGTCTGTCAACTTATCAATGGACTGAAGAACTTTGAGATAATTCAAAACCTCCTGCCTGTCTTTTCGAGTTGCCATGATTTCACGGCCTTGCGCAAGATCGCTGACCTGTTCGAAAGACAACCTGTTTCCTTCAATCGCCGTAGATGAATGAGCAGACCTGATAATAGCGTCCCGGCGGAGCGAGACCTCCCATTTCGGAATAAAAGGAGAATTCAGCACGAGTTCCCTTGCAGCGGCTATCTGGGTAAGATCGCCGACAATTTTATCCGTATACCGAAAATTCGGTTTAAACATCACTCGCAGTATCTCTCCAGTTGGATTTGAACTCAACGTTTTGTGATTCAACTGATTTTAAAGCCATATTTCCGTTCTCTCCAGTTCATAATCTTTTCTCCTGCCTCCGTCATCTCTCCACCCTAATCTCGTAATCTTTGCCTCAATATTCGAGCCGTGAGTTCAGGAGTGGGTTGTTAACCTCATTGCATCTGGTGTTTAGCTTTAAGCAGTTTCTAATAACCCGTGCCTAATCAAAGTTCAAAGCTTTTCCAGTTACTAAAATCATTTTCCTTTAATTCTGTGCTCGTCTCGTCAAAATAAACCCATCTTCCGCGATAATTTCTCGGGTCTGTGTTTGTAACTATACCGCCGAAAAGTTTTTTGCCCTTTTTGTTTTC
>JACROP010000006.1 GCA_016214385.1 Nitrospirota bacterium | reverse complement strand
ATCTATTTATGTGAAGTTCGCCTTAAAAGAAGATGCGATTGCAAAAGTATTACCATCACTTTCGGGTAAAATGGTATCTATCCTTATATGGACGACAACCCCATGGACCCTGCCTGCAAACCTCGCCCTCGCAGTACATCCCGATATTACTTATGTTGCGGCTGAAATAAACGGAGAGGTTGCCATCATTGCTGAAGAACGTATTGAGCCCCTGAGAGAAACTCTTTCTTTAAAAGGCGTGCTGCATAGGTTTAAGGGCGCAGTTCTTGAGGGAGGCAAGGCCAAACACCCGTTTATAGAAAGAGACTCTAAGATTATACTCGGAGATTTTGTTTCGCTTGCCGAGGGAACAGGCATTGTCCACATTGCCCCTGGGCATGGCGAAGACGACTACGAGGCCGGGTTAAAATACGGCCTCGACATATACGCACCGGTTGATGATAAAGGTTGTTTTACAGAAGAGATAAAAGACTTCGCTGGACAAAATGTATTCAAGGCAAATCAAGAAATCATTGATTTGCTTAAAAGCAAGGATGCCCTTTTGGCTTCTGAGAAAATCACCCATTCCTATCCCCACTGCTGGAGATGTAAAAAACCTGTAATCTTTCGCGCTACAGAACAGTGGTTTATATCCATGGAAAAAAACGATTTACGGAAAAAAGCCCTTTCTGAGATTGATAAAGTCAACTGGATTCCCAGGTGGGGCAGAGAGAGAATTTATGGCATGGTTGAGAACAGGCCTGACTGGTGCATTTCAAGGCAGAGGGCATGGGGCGTTCCAATAACAGTATTCAGATGCAAGAGTTGCAAAAATTTTTTAATGGACCGTGAGGCTATCGAGAGGATAGTATCTGAAGTTGAAAAGGCAGGTGCTGATATATGGTTTATAAAAAGCGCAACAGAACTTCTACCAGAAGGTTACAGGTGTAAAAGCTGCGGTGGTTCTGATTTTATTAAAGAGCAGGATATTATGGATGTGTGGTTTGACTCAGGTGTAAGCCATGCCGCTGTTGTAGAGGCTGATAAGAGACTGTCCTGGCCATCTAATTTATACCTTGAGGGAAGCGACCAGCACAGGGGATGGTTTCAGAGCTCCCTGCTATGCTCCACAGGTACAAGGGATATGTCCCCTTACAAGGCAGTCCTGACCCATGGCTTTGTTGTTGACGGTCAGGGGAAGAAGATGTCTAAGTCATTGGGGAACGTCATTTCACCTCAGGAAGTCATAAGCAAACACGGAGCAGAGATACTGAGGCTCTGGGCATCGGCTGCTGACTATCGAGAGGACATGAGGATTTCAAAGGAAATCCTTGAACGCCTTGTAGAGGCCTACAGAAAGATTAGAAATACATGCAGGTTTTTGCTGGGCAACATCTATGACTTTGATTACACCTCTTCTATCGACAGAAAATCTCTTCTTGAAATTGACAGGCTTGCCATGAGCAAGCTGCAGAGGCTTATCCAGAGGGTTAACAGGGCCTATGAAAATTTTGAATTTCACGAAGTCTTCCACTCAATATACAACTTCTGCGTAATAGATATGAGTTCTTTTTACCTGGATATATTGAAAGACAGGCTGTATACCTTTAAGGCTAACTCACAAGAACGGCGGGCTTCACAATGGGTCATTTACAAAGTTCTTGTTGCACTCACAAAGATGATGGCGCCAATCCTTTCATTTACAGCAGAAGAGATATGGGGTTTTATTAAAGAAAAGGAGGAAAGTGTTTTTCTGTCAGAGTTTCCTGAGGTAGAGCAAGAATTTCTGGATGAGAAACTCGAGAAGAAATGGGAGGGCCTGCTTAAAATAAGGGATGAAGTCAATAAGGCCCTGGAATTAAAACGGCAGGAAAAATTTATCGGAAATTCCCTTGAGGCAAAAATTACCCTTTTTCTTTCTGATGCCAAATACAATTTACTCAAAGAATACACAACTTTTCTCCCTGCGCTTTTCATAGTCTCATCAATAGAAATCTTCAAGGATGGGAAAGCCCCTCATGATGCTTATGTGAGTTCAGAAATTGATGGGCTGGCAATAGCTATCGAAAAAGCACCGGGGCATAAATGCGAGCGCTGCTGGAACTGGAGCCTCGATGTTGGCAAATACGAAGATTATCCTGAGTTGTGCGGGAGATGTTATAAGGTGTTAAAGGGATGAAACATTTAAATATCAAGGATTCACTGAAGCGAAACGGGCTTTTCATATCTGCGGTTTCCCTGACAGTGGTGGTTTTGGATCAGGTAACGAAACATCTCATTGAAGCATATGTAAGACCCTACGAGGCAATTAAAATACTGCCTGTGCTTCAGATTGTAAATGTAAAAAACAAAGGCGCTGCCTTTAGCCTCTTTTCAAGCCTCGGCAATGACCTGTTTATAATTATCTCTGTCATCGCAATAACTTTTATAGCCATCTACATCATTAAGTTAACACAGAGATCGGAGATTTTTCTTCTTTCCTTAGTCCTCGGAGGGGCTTTAGGAAATTTCATAGACAGGCTTACACTCGGCCATGTTGTTGATTTTATTGACTTCCACATCGGGAATCTCCACTGGCCTGCATTTAACATTGCTGATTCAGCCCTCAGCATCGGACTTCTATTATACATCGCCATCAATTTATGGCCCAGGCGTATGAGCCCCTTACTTGCACCCCGGAGGTGCAAGTAAGGGGCTGACTAAAGAGGCAGATAGGCCCTGGGATTTAAGTCAAAGGTCGCAAACTTCTCATTAACAAAGTGATAATATCCAGCGGCTGCTATCATAGCCGCATTGTCTGTACAGAACTCTGGCAATGGCAGATAAACCTCTATTCCTTCCTCAGAGCCCCTTTGTTTCATAGCAGCCCGCAGGGCACTGTTTGCAGACACACCTCCTGAGAGGGCAACTCTTTTCATTGATTCTCTCTTTGCAGTATCAATAGTCTTTTCAATTAGGACTTCAACAACTGCTGCCTGAAAGCTCGCTGCTATGTCTTCTTTACGTGAGCCTGGATTTTCTTTCAGATGGTTCAGGACAGCGGTCTTCAGGCCGCTGAAACTAAAATCGAGACTCCCTGGCAGATAGGCCCTCGGAAATGGTATTGCATTGCCATCTCCTTTAACTGAAAGACTGTCAATAATAGGCCCGCCTGGATAGCCCAGGCCGAGAAGCTTTGCAACCTTATCATATGCCTCTCCTGCTGCATCGTCCCTTGTCCTGCCAAGCTCTCTATAAATGCCAAATCCATCAACCCTGTAAAGAACTGTATGCCCTCCGGAAACAATTAGAGATAGGAATGGAAATTCAGGTCTTTGCTCTGAAAGCATTGCAGTAAAGATATGTCCCTCGAGATGATTTACAGCAACCAATCGAAGACTTTTTGCATAGGCAACTGCCTTGGCAAAGGACACACCAATAAGGAGAGAGCCTATAAGGCCAGGGCCATGACATACTGCAATAGCAGATATATCCTCAATACCCATGCCGGCTCCTTTTATAGCCTCATCAACAACAGGCCATATCATTTCTATATGACGCCTTGATGCAAGCTCAGGGACAATGCCACCGTATTTTTTATGAATTTCGCTTTGACTTGATACAACGTTAGAGAAAATTTTATGGCCATCTTCGACTATCGAAGCCGATGTGTCATCACAGGATGTATCTATGCCGAGGATAAACATAATAAGCTAATTTTATAACACGCCACGGAGATGTTTTTGGGGAATTATATAAAACATAGCGCATTTATGAGGCTATACTTTGAAAGTGGGTTGGTATTGTAAATACAAACCTGCTTCCCCTGCCAACTTCACTCTCAACCCAGATCCTCCCGCCATGAAGCTCAACAAGCCTCTTTGAAATGCACAGCCCAAGCCCTGTACCTGCATATCTCTTTGTTATAGGCGATTCAAGCTGCTGAAAGGGTTGAAACAACTTTGCCTGGTCTTCCTCTGATATTCCTATGCCTGTGTCTTCTACGCTGATTTCGACCATGTCAAAATCAGCGTCAGGGGTTGGGGATTGGGGGTTGGGGATTGGTTTTTGTTCACTAACCCCTAATCCCAAATCCCTAATCCCTTTTCGTGCAGTTACCCGCACGCTTCCCCCTTCAGGCGTGAATTTTATGGCATTGCTTAAAAGGTTGAGCAACACCTGCTTGAGCTTTCTCTCATCCGCTATAATGCTGTCTAACTTTTGTCGGTACGACAGTCGCAACGACTCATCCATTTCAAAGGAAAGTTTTATCCTGTGCTTGAGGGCCTTTTCTCTAAAAAACAATAGGCTTGCATTAAGAAGGTCTCTCAACGAAAACTCGCTTAACTCAAGTTCCATTCCCTTCGCTTCTATTTTACTCAAATCGAGGATATCGTTTATCAGGGACAGCAGATGTCTTCCGCTCTCGAGAATATCAGTTATATATTCCTT
>JACROP010000005.1 GCA_016214385.1 Nitrospirota bacterium | reverse complement strand
ATATCCCTGCAATGAATCATCCATGGAGGAGGTTTAAGCCAGTGATACAACATAACAGTTATCAACAGAAAGAATTACAAACATGAAAACCGGACATTTCTATTTTGCTAAGAATAGGACATTTCTATTTTGCTTTGACAAGTCTAGCCATTTTTCTTGACAAAATATAAAACCTGTGTTAAGTATTTCTCACCTATAAGTCGGGAGGATAAAACATAAAACCACAGAGAGCACAGAGAGCACAGAGAGCACGAGAAAATGGAGTATTGGAGTTTTGGAGTATTGGATACTAAATAGACATTACTCTATCACTCCATTGCTCCAAATTATAGCTCTGTGTCCTCTGTGGTTAAATTTTGACAATACTAATTTAAATTAAAGGAGGGTTGAAAATGAATCCTGAGGGCATTAAGTATCACAGAGAACACACATGGGTAAAGGTTTCTGGCAAAAAGGCTACAGTCGGAATTACGAATTACGCTCAGGAATCGCTCGGTGACATTGTGTATATCGACCTGCCAGAAATCGACACAGTTGTAGAGGCCAATTCAGAGCTTGCAGAGATAGAGTCTACAAAGGCTACATCTTCTGTTATAAGTCCGGTGAGCGGAACAGTAATTGAAGTTAATGATGAACTTGTCGAAACCCCTGAAATAATAAATGAGGACCCGTACGGCAAGGGCTGGATTGCCGTCCTTGAAATAGATAACCCGTCTGAAGTGAGTGATTTAATGGATGCGTCCGAATATGAAAAATATGTCGAAGAGGAGGCAGAATAGTGCGCATTGCTATTGTTGGCGCTGGCCCTGGCGGATATGTCGCCGCTATAAAGGCTGCACAACTCGGTGCGCAGGTAACAGTAGTTGAAGATACAGAAGTTGGTGGAACCTGCCTTAACAGAGGATGCATTCCCACAAAGGCACTCGTAGCTTCTGCAGAGGCTTTTCATAAGGCAAAAAGTCTTGAAGACTATGGTCTTGAACTCACAGGAGAGGTGCTGCCGAATCTTTCCAAAATAATGGAGAGGAAGAATAAAATCGTTTCAACACAGGTAAAGGGCATCAGGGCCCTTTTTAAAAGCTGGGGGGTTAATCTACTTGAGGGCAAAGGCATCATCTTAAGCCCTGAGAGGATCGAAGTTCAGAAAAGAAATGGCACAAGGCTTATTGTAGAGACAGATAAAATTATCATTGCCACGGGTTCAAAACCTGCCCAGTTTCCACTCTTCCCTTTTGACGGAGAGAGGATATTTTCAAGCGATGATGCATTAAACATAAAAGAGATTCCGAAGAGTCTCATAATAATAGGTGCTGGTGTCATAGGTTGCGAGTTTGCATGCATATTCAGAGAGTTTGGAACAGAGGTGACTATTGTTGAGATGCTTCCGAGAGCTGTTTCAACAGAGGATGTAGAGATATCAGAGCTTCTTGAAAAAGAGCTTAAGAAGAAAAAAATAAAGCTGATGACTGGAGTGAGTGTTGAGAGGGTCGAAGGTAAAGAGGATGGAATCCATGCCTTCCTTTCTGATGGAAATGAACTTGTAGCAAAAAAGGTCCTGGTATCCATAGGAAGGGCATTGAATAGTGATGGTATAGGCCTTGAGGCCGTAGGGATTAAAAAGGGTCCAAAAGGGGAAGTCCTTGTAAACGAGAGGATGGAGACGAATATCGAGGGAATCTATGCTGCAGGTGATGTGGTTGGAGGGATTCTCCTTGCCCATGTTGCCTCAAAAGAAGGTATCGTGGCTGCCTTAAACGCCTGCGGCAGGGATGCGAGCATGGACTATTCTGTTGTGCCGGCTGCCATATTCACAACTCCTGAGATCGCATCTGTAGGATTGCGGGAACATCAGGCAATCGAGAAGGGGATAGAGGTCAGGACTGGACATTTTCAATTCAGGGGACTTGGCAAGGCTCATGCAATGGGAGAAATATCAGGTTTTGTAAAGATAGTTGCAGATAGGACAACAGATAAAATCCTCGGTGCACACATAATCGGGCCTCATGCCGCTGACCTTATACATGAAGCATCCCTTGCCATTGAAGCAGGCATTAAAGCAAAAGAACTCGCTCACGCCATCCATGCTCATCCAACACTTTCAGAGGGATTAATGGAGGCCGCAGAAGATGTGCATGGCTCCGCAATCCATGCGCCTAAGAAATAGTGTTCTACAGCGAAGTCGAAGCGGCCTCGGAATCGACTCGTTCCGTGACTGTGGCCGTAAGGTCGCTGCGATCGGAGATTCGTACCGAACTCATTTCCGGGTTGATATTTTGAAGAATCCCCCAGCAAGCTGGGGAGATTGCGGCGGGCTTTGCGTGTTTAATAACCTGAAACTGGTATCACACAAATGATCTTTAAGGCTAAAAAGGCTGGGTTGACCTGGATTGCTCATGCAAAAGAGACAAGAAAGGGATTATTTTCTGAACTTGATACCCTCCTGAAAGGCATGGACAAATTTTTTTATAGTGAGAACTTGCCATTCCCACAAGGCAGAGACCCAATAAGTGTTAATTTTTATACTCAACTCTGTATAGCAGGAGATGTTATTTTCAGGGTCCTCGGAATCCTTGAGACCATAATGCCTGAGGACAGGAAAAATCTATACTGGTTTCAGAAATTCGCAGAATCCAGGTTCCTGGGCGAGTATAAGAGGAACCGTTACAGGGAAGATCTTTTAAAGCAGGATACTCCCGAAGATAGTTTTTATTTGCTTTATGACTCATTCGTCCATCTGAAGGGGCTTGTATCTGACCTGTTAAAATCCGACTACATTCCCTACATGAGTTTTTTAAATTTTGGCCGGTTTATTACCAAGGAAATCAGGAGCAATGTTTATTTTAATCCATTTAAAAAAGAGTTGAACCTTACTGTTGACCGCATAGCGAATGCAGCCATAACTGAGATTACGAAAAAGATAGATGAAAAAGAATTGCGCAAACAGGTGTCAATTATTTTCCTGTATTTTTTCAGGTTCTTGAGGTATTTAAATTATGTGGATATCTCGCCACAACGGGCAATATCTTTCAGCACCTCAATCCTGATCCTTATCCTTATTCGTTCTGAGATAACTTCCTTCAGAAATTACCTGGATGCCCTGAAAATAAAGGATGAGGGTCTACAGTTTATAATAAAGGGCATTTCATATCAATCGTTTATTGAGTCAAAGAGGGTATATATGCAGGAGTTAAAAGATATATTTGAAAAAAAAGGTCAGGAATTGCTAAAGGGCAAGATAGAGAACAGCTTTGGCATCTTAAAAAACTTATTTGAACAGGGCATTGTCCAGCTTGCACAATATCTTCACCCTGATGTCAGGGGTGAAGATATTTTTGAAAGTTTTACCGCCAAACTTACACAGTCATTAAAACTGCGCGAAGACGTCGCAACCCTTCATTTCCTGATAACCAGATTTCTCAATTCTGCCTCTGACATAGAAGAGCGTAAAAGACTCTTTTATTCCCTTCACAATTTCATGCAGTATTTTGAAAGTTTTACATTCAGGTTGTTGAGGTATGACGATTATGAGGAATTTGCAAAGTTTTTTGAAGAAATCTCACTTTTTAATGAATTATCTGTCTTAGAGGAGCAAAAGATCGAAAACCTATTTAAGAAGATGGAGTACTTCAAAATATTTTTAGAGACTACGATACGTCATTTAAACAACAGGACAGAACTCAGTAATAAGCCATTGGACGATGAGAGAATCAGGGCGCTGGCCAGCCAGTATCTTTAACTGGCAAGTGTCCAGTGCCGCAAATTTAAAATTAAAAATTATGGAATTCCTTTATTCTGAATTATGCTGGCGACTAAAGAGATAAAGATAGGAAATGTTGTAATTGGCGGCAAGAACCCCCTTGTTTTAATTGCCGGCCCATGTGTAATAGAGAATGAAGATATAACCTTTCACACAGCAGAAAGATTAAAAGATATATGCAGCACTATCAGACTTCCTTTTATATTCAAAAGCTCCTATGACAAGGCGAACAGGACATCCCTTTTATCCTACAGGGGCGTTGGACTTGATAAGGGTTTGCGGATACTATCAGATGTCAAAAATAAATTTAATATCCCTGTTATATCGGATGTGCATTCTATCTCTGAGATTAAACCTGCATCTGAAGTCCTTGATGCACTCCAGATACCTGCCTTTCTCTGCAGGCAGACTGATTTGATCCTCGCAGCATCCAATACCGGCAAGCCTGTAAATATAAAGAAGGGCCAATTCCTTGCACCATGGGATGTAAAGAATATAATTGATAAATTCACATCGACCGGCAATCGTAATCTGCTTATCACCGAAAGAGGGACATCCTTCGGTTATAATAATCTCGTTGTTGACTTTAGGGGATTTCTGATCATGCGCACCTACGGCTATCCTATAATTTTTGACGTAACTCATAGCCTCCAGCTACCAGGCGGGCAGGGCACTTCTTCCGGGGGACAGAGGGAATTTGCAGAACCACTCGCAAGGGCAGCAGCCGCTGTTGGTGTTGATGGACTATTCATGGAGGTTCATCCAGAGCCAGACAAGGCATTATGTGACGGGCCGAATATGATACCCCTGGATAACGCATATCGATTATTGAAAACAATAAGTGATATCCATAGCCTATTATCGAAATCAACGGGGATGGTACAATGAAGACGTTGTCAAGGTTTTTATTCATTTTGTCTATAGGTTTTATTATCGGGCCGGCATCAGTTTTTTCCTCTGGAGAGGACAGAACTGCACAAAAGGATGTCCCTTATTTCACAGAAGAGGATCTCGAGAGGTACAAAGAATCCTCCGGGGATAACCCTCAGACCGAGAGATTAGACAGGAAAGCGGAAGGTAAAGAAAAAACAGGGAAAGCTAAAAAGGAAGAGAATAGAGAATACTGGTGTAAGACGGCAAATACGTACAGGAATAAAATAGATAAGGCCAGGGATGAGATTGCAGAAATAGAAAAGGAACTTCGTGGGGAGGGCGGTACGCCTTTGGGTCCGAGAAAGAGAAGAACTCTTGAGAATGAACTCAGGCGTGCACAAAAACAGCGTAGAAATGCTGAAAGAGATCTTAGTGAACTCGAAGAAGAGGCTCATAGGAAAGGAATTCCTCCGGGCTGGTTAAGATGCCAGTTTGAATGAGAAGTTTCTGGGAGTAATAGATGGATGACATCCTCGATATAGCAAAAAAGGTCTTAAAGACAGAAGCAGAAGCGATCTCTGCGTTGACAGAGAAGCTCAATAGTAATTTCGAAAAAGCGGTTGATATTATTTACAAAAGCAAGGGCAGGGTAGTTGTTACAGGCATGGGAAAGTCAGGGCTTGTTGGCAAAAAGGTAGCAGCCACGCTCGCATCAACCGGCACCCCTGCATTCTTCCTGCATCCTGCTGAAGCAAGTCACGGAGACCTCGGCATGGTTACAGCCGATGATGTGGTTATTGCAATATCGAACAGTGGTGAGACAGAAGAGCTTGTCGATTTAATACCATTTTTAAAGAGGTTCAATGTGGGCCTCATCTCCATGACAGGGAATCCCAATTCTACCCTCTCAAAGGCT
>JACROP010000004.1 GCA_016214385.1 Nitrospirota bacterium | reverse complement strand
TGATCCCTGCTAAACGATTCCTTACATCCCATGTGTATGTGGTCTTGCCACAACTATTTGCAACCGAGGTCATGTTCCCATTATTATCGTAGGTCATATTCTTCACTGAGCTTGTTGCAGGCGTAAAAGTAAGCATCTCATTCGCCTCATCGTAAGTAGCACCTGTAACCCCATCCCTCAAAGGCTGGGTGGCATTTCTCTTATACTTCGTCCTGTTTCCATTTGGGTCGTATTCATAGAGCAAATCCTCTAAAACTGTGGTTGATTTTAAATGCTTCATATTAAGCAGTCTGCTTGCATTGTCGTAAGAGTAGTTTGTTGTTATTCCATTAGAAAGGGTTAGGGAAGTTCTTCTTCCTGCACTGTCATAGGATAGGCTGAAGTCCTTTACTGTGCCGTTTATGTCTCTTGAGATTTTTGTAAGCCTGCTATTTGCATCATAATTGTAATTCACTATCGGTTGTCCTGCAACGGTCATGCTTGTCCTTCGGCCTATTTTATCATAGGTGTAATCAATTCTTATCAGCTATACCACTACATCCTGTTGTGCAGCCTGTGTCTGAGTATGTATATTGAATACTGCCACTGACACTGTCACTGACACTTTTTTCATGTTTTGTAAAGTGTATTTTTTAGGTTTGACCCCATTTAGGCATTTTAGACCTGACCCCTTTTTGCCCTTTAATCCCTTATTTATTGGTGGTATGCATTTTTAACTTGACAGCCTTTTTCATAGGTGTCCCCCTTTTCCCTTTTCCCTTTTCCCTTTTCTTCTCTCAGAAGGTGTAAATTCTATTTTTCCTTCCAAACAGTTCTTATAATATTCTAACTCTTCTATAGTAGGGTCGAATCTCTCCTCTTCTCCTTGGTGATGTAAATCAAATAAAGCATGAACAGTTTCTGCCAATAACTCATCAATAGCCCGAAGTTTATCAAACTCGTCACTGACTACAATATTAAGAGCCCATCGATGAACTTTTGCTTTGGTAATCCTGCCTTCAAGATAATCATACAGTATTGCAAGTGCTTCTTCACGTGTTATCATCACCTCTCCTCCTCTAAGAACTTTTATGGAAACTTACGATCTTCGTGAATAGTCTTGCCATCTTTTGTTACTCTATGGGTAACCCTCTTCGTTGGGATTGAGCTTTACTCTTGGCACACGGTTTGACCCCATTTGTCCATTGGTAATGGGCGCTGACCCTATTTTTCTCTTTTGTCCTGACCCTATTTTTCTCTTTTGTCTGACCCCCTTGCTCTGAGTTCTTTGAGGCAACGGATTAGTTATGTAATCAAATAAGGCTTCTATGTAAGTCCTTCGCACTACCCAGTGAGGTGGCTTGTTGTGGGAAAGTAAATATCGACTAATTTCTGATAGAGAAGTAATATCAGTTTCCTTATATTGTTTAGCTAATTCACGCGCAACATCTATATCGATAAGTGCTATTGCTTCAAGCGCACCGCAACGAAAATAATCAATCTCAGAGGTATCATTCAGAATACTTTTCAAAACATTTAATGCAGATGAATCTCCTAAATCACCAAGAGCTCTTATTGCATAGAGCCTATGGGGCATATCTTTGTTTTGGATTTCCTTTATAAGCAAAGGAACTACCTTGGGACCTGCTATGATCAGTGGGTCTTTTAACTCATCTTCCATACTCTCATAGGTATAAAATTGCTGTAAAGCATCTTCCGGAGAATGTGGAATGTAGAAAATCCAAATCAATAATAATGGTAATGATATTGCTACTATAATAGTTACAAATATTATATAAAAATTTTTTTTATTAAGGGAAATTCTCTTCATAAGGGTAATTTGGGTAATCTACTATTACAGTTATTGGCCCGTCATGTGTTTTAAGCCAATTATGAAATGCATCATTATAACTTGTAAGATCAATACATCCTGCTGAGCCTGGACTGCTACCACCATGAATATAAAATCCACTTCGTCCAGTTGATGAATCAGGAATCAATTTTGTAGCATGTCTCCCCCAGCTACCTCTTTTTAATCGCCATTTAAAACAATCCCACAATCCTTTACAATTATCAGCAGAATTAGGGAATATTAGGGACACATCCCATATTTCCGTTTTTCAGCGTTCATCGTCATCGGAAAATATGGGATGTGTCCCCATTTTTCGCTTTTATAAATAGAACCGTCCCCTTATCCTCCGCTTATCCTCTCCCCTTATCCTCTGAGTACTGACCCCTTTTTCTTTCTCTTGCCTTTTTAACTCCTATGTTTCTTTTTCAATGATGTCCAAATAAAGAGAATTCCGATTACAATAAGAGCTATGCCAAGAGGTATATTGTAGCCAGTAAAATCAAAATAGCGATTGAATTTATAACTATAGAACCTTGGTTCAAAAACTATCCAACTTCCCAAAAATACTAAAGAAAAGCCAAGTAGTATAGATATTATCCTATCCATATATACCTTATAGTTTATCTCTACTAAGTGGATATTCCATTAATTTTGTCTTACCCGCCGCCTTGCATTGTTCTTGAAATATCATAGTTTAAAGGAGGAGGTGATTCGCCAGTTCCAGTTTTGTTCCTGAAAAAGTCGTATGCGAAACCCATACCTGTTCCAAAATAACCAGCAGGAGATGGTGGTGGAGGGCCAGGCAATGCTCCTTGTATAAAATCCGCTATATTTTGGATTGCTACAGGATTTGTAAGAACTGTTATCTTTATGGTTCGACACGTTTTAACGATAGTAGAGCAAGTCATTGGTATCATAGCCTCAGGAGCTAATACTATTCCCATCCCTCCAGTAACGATTAAACCCCCAATAAGATTCTCCATAGGGTCCCTATGTGGGTTAACATGACATCTTAAAACCACATTAACTTTTCCTGTTCTGGGGTCTGTAGGATCCAACCCTAATGGATCAAAGAAGTTTACCGAACTGTTTCCCACATAAACGTATAAATTAAGTCCCCCTGCCAACCCAATCGGATCTTCGCTTATAAACTTCCCTATCTTCGGGTCATAATACCTCGCCCTATAATAGTATAACCCTGTTTCAGGGTCATATTCTCTGGATGTGTAAGTATAAGGTTGAATAAAGTTAGGGTCTTGAATATAGGTTATGTTCCCAAAGCTGTTATACTCATACCTCTGCACCACATTTCCAGCAGAATCGGTAATAGCAACGATGCTTCCTAAGCCATCTGCATGATAATAGTATGTCTGATTGTTTCTTATCATGGCAATCGGTTCGTCAATACCAGAGCCGTGGACATATTCAGTGATGATGTTGCCATTGGCATCAAGTTCAAACAATATATCTTCTCTATCATAAACATAGCGGGTGATGACTCCATTTACATTCTTTTCAATTCTTCTACCGAAGGAATCATATTTATACTGAGCTACCATTCCAGGGTAACTGATTCCAGTAACTCTGTTTTCCGTGTCATATGTGTATGTAGTCGTCTCTCCAGTTGCCTTGTTTGTCTTTTGAATCAGATTGCCGTTGTTGTCGTATGAGTAGGTGTAATTGCTATCTTCTAAAAGCCTATT
>JACROP010000003.1 GCA_016214385.1 Nitrospirota bacterium | reverse complement strand
TGAACAGACTGATAAGGGGATGGGTTAACTACTTTCGTATAGGACATGCCTCAAGATGGTTTTCCAAACTGAGGGACTACATAATCAAGAGAGTAAGGAGATTCATCAGGAGGAAGCAGAACAAGGCAGGGTTTGGATGGAAGGCCATCAAGAGGGAGTATCTTTATAAAGACCTTGGGCTGTATAACGACTACCGAGTTTCATGGCGAAGGGCTTGAAGGTGAAGGGTTGTCCGAGAGCCGTGTTAAAAAAAAATGGAAAAAAATGGGGACACATCCCATATAAATGGAAAAAAATGGGGACACATCCCATATTTTCCGATGACGATGAACGCTGAAAAACGGAAATATGGGATGTGTCCCTAATTTTCCTCATCTGGTAGCGCTGGTGGTGGAAGCGGTGGTGCAATAAGGCTTATTGCGAATACCATATCTGGTAGCGGGACCATTACTGCAAAAGGAGGTGAGCTTACAACCACAAGTAAAGGTGGACAGGGCCGCATAAGGCTCGAGGCAACAACAAATAACTTCACCCCTGGCACAGACCCTGCATATACCTATGGCCAGCCGAGTAGTGTCTTTGTTGCCAATGCACCGTCGCTTAAGATTACATCCATTGCAGGGACAAATGTGCCGGCAAGTCCAACAGGCTCTTATGCTCAACCCGACATGTTACTCCCGAGCACAACAACAAATCCTGTAACAGTAAATCTTTCAGCATCAAACATACCTACTGGGACAACAGTTAAAGTCTCTATGATCCCCCAGTATGGAAGCGCTACAGATGTGACAGCAACCTTAAGCCGGACAAATTCATCTTCCACAGCTTCAGCAAGTGTGAATCTGTCAACGAGTTATGCAAATGTAATCATGGCTCAGGCAACATTTACGCTGCTTACAGCCATGTTCTATGATAATGAAAAGATAGAAAAGGTTCGTGTTGCAGCAACAATGGGCAAGGAATCAGAAGTGGTTTATATAACAGAAACAGGAAAGGAGATAAAGGCAGAGGAATTAATGATTGCGGGTTTAGTAAAAAGATAACGGTCGTTGCGAGGGCGAAGCCCGTGGCAATCTCTGAGCGAAAAAACGAGATTCTTCGGGGCTACGCCCCTCAGAATGACAGAATTCTTTTATTGTCATTCTCTGGCTTGACCCCCGCATCAAGTGCGGGGCCTTTCCCCGATTTAATCGGGGGAACTATATAAAGAGCTGGATTCCCGATTAAATATTTCGGGAATGACATCTTGTGGTGGATGTCCAGTCAAGCATGCCCTCGATTCTGATCGGGGGCCGGGGAATGACAGAAATAGTAATACATAGGACATTAATTTACAGGGGTCAATAAATGATATTCAAACAATTTTTAGCAGTTAAAACTTTAAAAGGCAAGCCGCCATGGTGGCTTAAAAAGTGTCGGTTTTCAGTGACTAAGGCATCAGCCCCAACCCATTCAGTATATGCGGCAATCAAGGCGTCAGCCTCTTTAAATCCCTTTGTTTCATATTTTGCGCCTAATTCAAATGGAATAAGGAAATCGTCGTCAATAGCAGTGAGAATAGTAATAAATTTGATAAAATTATGGAATTCCTTAGGGGTTAAATTAGCCCTTACTTCCTCTACGATTGTTCGGCAGATGAAAATAGAATGTAAGGAGAGATTATCTATAAGAGATTTTAAAAGGGATTCACAACTTTCTTTTTTAAAAAATCCCAGGCCAAAAATATACTCATTGGCATCAAGGACGAACCGCAAGTTTTTTCTCCCAGAGTTTTTTTCTGATTTTGCGGAGATGTTCGATAACTTCTTCTTCGCTCCTTTCTGCGAAAGGAGAAGGTCTTTTAGATATACTCTGGCGCAGTTCGTCCCACAGTCTCTGGGCTTCTGCTTTTTTGCTTTTCATAATTTATTACCTCTTTTTAAAGATTACTATAGAGGTAAGGAGTTGTCAATATGGATGTTAAGACCCAAATTCCATTTTATGTATTCAGGGAGGTCATCATGAAAACAGGAAGGCTTATCCGGTATGTCATTTTGACCATCTTATTTATCCTTTTACTCTCTAAAACTGCCTTATCCTATGAAATCAGGATAGAAGGCAATATACCCCTTAAGGATAAGATCACAGGCCTATCAGTCAACCCTGTTACAGGTATAGCCCTGGCAATAAGCAGTGAGTCAAAGACCCTCTATCTCATCGCTCTCCCCTCATTAACAATAATAAATAGATTTCCCCTCACAGTAACCCCAACAGGCCTTGCAGTTGACACTATGAGGAACATTGCCATCATCTCCTCAAAGGATGGGACTCTTAATTTTATTGACCTTGAGACAGGCAATACTATCAAGACGCTTACTGTTAAACGTCATTCCGCACCCCCGATTAAGACCTTCGAGGGCATGCTTGATGCGGAATCCAGCACCATACAAACTATCGCCATCAATCCCAAAAGCGATACACTCTACATTGCCAATGGCTCCAGCCTCATGCTCATGGACTTAGAAACAGAGGCTATAACCAAAGGGACCCTACTCCCTTATGTCCCCATCAGTATGGCCATAGACCACAACCTCGGCTATCTCGTATTGTTGATTTCATCAGACATCAGGCATCCTGCATCAGGCATCCTGCATCTGTATAATGCAGATACCTTAGAGCCAATAACCTCTGGCATCGTGCATCCTGCATCAGGCATCGGATATTCAGGCATAGCAGTCAACCCCTCCACCCATATCGCAGTCCTAACAAACCCTTCTGACAATAGTATTACTGTAATCTCTCTATCATCATGCATCATGAATCCTGCATCTTGCATCAGTATCTTAGACACAATCCCCTTTTATGAAAATCCCAATGCCATTGCCATTGATCCCTCATGGAACATTGCCCTAATAGCCTACAGGGATGGCATTGCCCTCGTAAAGCTCGAAAACCCGATTCCAAAGATAGACCTTCTTATTCCCCAGGGCACAACTGCAGGCTCTCCTGAACTTGGCCTCTCCATTAAAGGCTCAAAATTCACAAGGGAATCGAGGGCAAGGTTTAACCTGAAAGAGTCAAGGACATTTTTTGAGAGCAATGAGAGCCTTAAGGCCATTGTCCCCTCAGAAGAGCTCTCTCAACCAGGGGATATACCTGTCAATGTAATAAATCCATCCCCTGGTGGTGGTATATCCAATACCCTTTTCTTTAATATATTAAATCCAGTCCCTGTTATAGATTCCCTCACCCCGGATACAGTAGGCCTGAGAAGCCCTCCTATTACACTTAAAGTCAGGGGCAAGAACTTTCTTCCCAGTGCAGTTGTCAATCTCAATGGCACAGACCTGAAGACCCGATTCATAAGCAGCATCTTACTTGAGGCAGAGCTAAATCCTCCTGACCTTAAGTCCCCTGGAAAATATATAGTAGTTGTTATCAATAAAGGTTACGGCATCTCTACATCAAACCCTGTATGGCTCAATGTGGTAGAAGAACTACCATCAGCCCTCAGCCCTCAGCCCTCAGGGATCAGGGATCAGAAATCAGACAAACATCCTGCATCAGGTATCGGACATCTCACAGGCAGGATTTTAAACACCCGTAAACAGCCCATTGAGGGTGTAACAGTTCAGATAAAAGGCATAAAGGCAGTTACAGATGCCAATGGTTATTTCACCCTTGAGAATGTTCCCTCAGGCAAGCAGCACCTCATGATACATGGCTCAGGAGCAATAGCAAAGTATAGAGAAACGCCTCATTTAAGGGAGAAAGAAAGCTATCATCCAACCATTCCACTCACAGTAGATATTGATGCAGACAGAATAAAAGAAATGCCATTCCAGATATATCTGCATAAGCAGAAAAACTGGGACTTCAAGGACATAAACCCGAATGAAGACACGATCCTTAAAGACCCAGATGTCCCGGGTGTAGAGATGAGGATTCCAAAGGGAGTAAAGATCACAGGATGGGATGGAAAGCCCAATCAGAGGGTCTCTGTAAGGACAGTCCCTACAGACAAGCTCCCTGTAAAACCCCTTCCACAGAATGCCTTTGTAAGGACAGTCTATATGTTCTATTTTGATAAAATCGGTGGTGGGACAGCAGATCAACCTATTCCCTTTAAGGCCCCCAATGACTTAGGCCTGCTTCCAGGGCAAAAGGCAGTTCTCTGGTATTACGATGAATCTCCAAATGAAGGAGAGGCACCCAATGACTGGGCAATAGCAGGGAC
>JACROP010000002.1 GCA_016214385.1 Nitrospirota bacterium | reverse complement strand
AGCTATCATAGCCACCCAGCCTATGGCAATGCAATTAAGATTCTTAGGGACCCTGGCAGAAATTGCAACTGAGAAAAACTCAACAATAATATTTCCTGTGCCTATTGACCTTCTTGAGCCATTTCTTAAGAAACTTAAAAAAGAGGCGGGATGATCCCTTCAAAGATAAAGGAGAAACTCAGGAAGTTTTATCACCAGATAATTGATATAGACGATACCCCTGAAAAAATAGCCCTCGGCATGGCCATTGGCATAGCCTTAGGTATACTCCCTACATTTGGCATAGGAACTTTCCTTGCTATCGGCCTTGCCTTTCTCCTCAGGGCTAACAGGCTCTCAGCCATCCTGGGCACCTTTATCATGAACCCATGGGTAGCTCCTTTTTTCTGGATGTTGAGTTACGCAATTGGCGGGCTATTTCTCGGAAAGGGTTGGTCGAATATACAGGCTGAATGGGAGCTTTATAAAAATAACGCAAAGAGCCTCGGCGAGCTGATAGGCAAAGATATCCTTCTCCCATATATTATCGGAAATGTGATTCTGACTGTTATTTTAGCCATTACAGGCTACATAATTACACTCAAACTGGTCAGGATTTACAGAGAGACAAAGAAACGGTATCCGGTGCAACGTAAGAACTGAGAGGTGCATAAAGGCATTTTCATAACAGGCACAGACACAGGGGTCGGCAAGACATTTGTTGCTGCCGGCCTTGTGGCTGCTTTAAAGCAAATGGGGCACCCCGCAACATGCGGGGTTATGAAGCCTGTAGAGACAGGATGCAGGATAGAAAAGGGTAAACTTATGCCTGTGGATGCCATTAAACTTATCGAGGCATCTGACATAAATGAGCCGCTTGATATTGTTAACCCCTATAGATTGATGCTTCCGCTTGCACCGGCAGTCGCAGCCGAGCTTGAGGGTGTGATTATACAGAAGAAGAAGATATTTTCTGCATACAGGAGACTTTCCAGCAAATATGATATTACGGTTGTGGAGGGCTCAGGAGGACTGATGGCGCCTCTTTATAAGGATTATCTTTTCATAGATTTAATAAGCAAACTTAAACTTCCTGTAATTATTGTTTCAAGGCCTGGCCTCGGCACAATAAACCATACGCTTTTGACTATTAACGCTGCCAGAGATAGAGGGCTTGCTGTCCTTGGGGTGATAGTAAATTGTGCTGTTAAGACAAAAATGGGACTTCCTGAAAAGACGAATCCCCAGGTAATAGAAAGGCTCGGGAAGGTGCCTGTCCTCGGCATTGTGCCTTTTTCAAAAACATTTACCCCTCAGCTTAAGAGAATTTTTCTTAAAATTGCAGAGGCTCTTTAACCAAGCACTGAAGCTCAGTAGTGCAGAAGTGCGGAAGTTCCTGCTATTTGACAATGCCAGTAAAATCGGTTATTTTCTTAATTACTATGCGGCATCCAGAATGGCTAAAGGTCAGGACATCGGGCACTCATAAAACAAAAAGTGTGCTGAGGCATTACGGGCTTTCAACCGTGTGCGAAGAGGCGAGGTGTCCGAATCAGGGGCGATGTTTTTCAAAAAATACAGTTACCTTCATGATACTTGGAGACAGGTGTACCAGAAACTGCTCTTTCTGCGCTGTAGAACATGCAGCACCGTTTTATCCTGATCTTGATGAACCTGAGCGAGTAGCAGAAGCCTCCAGATCTCTCGGCCTCAGGTATGTTGTAATAACTTCAGTAACACGGGACGACTTGCCTGATGGCGGTGCAGGACAGTTTGCATTAACAATAGAGGCTTTGAGAAAAAAAAATCCAGGTATAAAAGTCGAGGTGCTTACGCCTGATTTTAGAGGAGACGTGTTTGCTTTAAAAACCGTGCTTGATGCAGGACCTGATGTATTCAATCACAATATTGAAACTGTCCCGAGGCTCTATCCTGCTGTAAGGCCACAGTCTGATTACAGGCGATCCCTCGATGTTTTAAAAATTGCGAAGACCCTTTATCCACATATAAAAACAAAGTCAGGGTTTATGCTGGGCCTTGGGGAGAGGGAGCATGAGGTAATTTCTATGATGGAAGATTTGTCCGCCGAGGCGGATTGTGATTTTTTGACAATCGGCCAGTATCTCAGGCCACGCAAGGCAAATATTCCTGTGGTTGAATATGTGAAACCTGAAACCTTTGAAAGATATAAGAACATAGCCCTCAAAATGGGCTTTAAAACTGTGGCTTCATCGCCCCTTGTCAGGAGCTCTATGGATGCAGGGGAGCTGTTCGTCTCCCCGAGGGGGAGGGTGTGATAAGAATGAGAAAAAGAGGCATAAACAATGTTTGAGTTCAACAGGATTAAGAGGCTTCCACCTTATGTCTTTGGGATAGTCAATGACCTGAAGATGGAGGCCAGGAGAAAGGGAGAGGATATTATTGATCTGGGAATGGGCAATCCGGATTTGCCTACGCCCCAGCATATTGTAGCCAAACTTATTGAGGCTGCCCAGAATCCTAAAAACCACAGGTATTCAGCATCAAAAGGTATTACACAGTTGAGGATGGCTATATGCGAGTGGTATAAGAGGCGATTTGATGTTGACCTTGACCCTGAATCTGAGGTGGTGGTCACGATTGGGGCAAAGGAGGGACTGTCACATCTGGCCTATGCTACAGTCGAGCCAGGTGATGTAGTCCTGACGCCAACACCTGCCTATCCAATCCACCCTTACAGTGTTATCATAGCAGGAGGCGAGGTGAGGAGCATTCCAATCGGCAAGGGCATAGACTTTTTCGATGAGATGCAGAAGGCATTTAAATCAACATGGCCAAGGCCAAAGATGCTGATAATAAATTTTCCCCACAACCCTACAACAGCATGTGTGGGGCTTGATTTTTTCCAGAAGATTGTTGATTTTGCAAAAGAGAACAATATTATTGTTATCCATGATTTTGCTTATGCTGACCTTGTTTTCGATAACTACAAGGCGCCGAGTTTTTTGCAGGCCCCTGGCGCAAAAGGTATAGGGGTTGAGTTTTTCTCTCTGACCAAAAGCTATTCGATGGCCGGCTGGCGGGTTGGCTTTTGCGTTGGTAACAGAGAAATCGTTGGCGCACTCATAAAGATTAAAAGTTATCTGGATTATGGAATGTTTCAGCCAATCCAGATTGCAAGCATTATTGCCCTCAGGGGAGACCAGGGTTGT
Organism: Nitrospirota bacterium; assembly: GCA_016214385.1. Classification (NCBI taxonomy): domain Bacteria; kingdom Pseudomonadati; phylum Nitrospirota; species Nitrospirota bacterium. The sequence goes on along the minus strand of JACROP010000002.1, from coordinate 804 downwards.
GTTGAAGAAATAAGGAAGACTTATGAGAGGAGGAGGGATGCTTTGATAGATGGCCTCAGAAAGGCAAACTGGACTGTTGAGCCGCCAAAGGCTACAATGTTTGTGTGGGCTCCTATCCCTGAGCCATTCAAAAAAATGGGCTCGCTTGAGTTTTCCAAACTTTTGATAAAAGAGGCAGGTGTTGCTGTCTCTCCCGGCATAGGTTTTGGCGAGGGTGGAGACAGTTTTGTAAGGTTTGCCCTTGTTGAAAACGAACACAGAATAAAACAGGCCGCAAGGGGAATAAAGAAAGTAATGAACAGGGGATAAGAGGGCTGATCTGACCGGGGCCTGCTCTGCCAAATAATCAGAAGATAAGAGGGTTAATTTGAGGCTTAAGGTTCTCTTAGATAAACACGAATTCTCAGAAGCTATAAAAAAATTTTTCACAGGGGAAGAATTTGAAGTTCACAACCTGCAAGAAAGGGCACTTCTCTTAGATGCTGTAGAAAAAGGCCATTTCAATATCATCCTTTTGTTTGATACCTATGGTTTGGGAATAAGCGATATTGTGGCAAAGCTTAAGGTATTAGACCCCCGTTCAGAAGTTATTTTTATTGGACAGCGAGACGAAGAAAATACTGCTATCGAAGCCATTAAGAACGGTGCAACTGCGTATTTTGATATGCCTGTTGATATGAATCGCTTTGAAGAAACATTAAGGAACATAAAGGAGATGGTTCACATCCGCCGGGAAACAGGTGAGATCGAAAGGCTCCTTCATGAGAAATATATTTTTGCATGGATGGTGAGTAAAGACCCTGT
>JACROP010000001.1 GCA_016214385.1 Nitrospirota bacterium | reverse complement strand
TCTTTTGGGGAATAGTTGTAACATGTATCTTCTTCTTAATTATTGATTCGGCATAATTCCTGAAAAGATCTTCAAGGCAAGAGTAATAACTTGATTCTGTTGCATCTCCCCTCTTTGCAGCTTCAACTATCCGATTAAGATAAGATTTAAGCATAATCCTTTTGAAAAAATCCCCCCAATATTAAAATCTTTCAACAATGATTTGCAAGGCGTTCTAAGAGGTAATGGCTTGAAAAAATGCCTGCTGTTATCCGGATATGCCATACCTATTACTCGTCTATAAAATATAAGTTGTGGATTTTCTTTGTTGTCACAATGCCTACTATTTCCTTTCCATTACTTTAAGAAGCTCGCGATATATCACATTTTTTTACAATTTTGCAACTTATAAATTAAGATATATCGCACAGACTGACATATAGCCTGTCTTGCCTTTCAGTAGTGTCCGATAAACTTAGTAAAAGCCTTGGTATTTCATGATTCAAGCATGCAATATTCGGCAATCCGAAGATGTCATTCCTGTGAAAACAGGAATCCAGTTCTTTTCAGCATTGATTCTGGATTCCCGCTGGAGTTTACCCCGTACTCTGATACGGGGCGGGAATGACGAACTAAGGTGCTTATTAATATTTTTGCCGGACACTAGTGCTTGCCTTATCTTCAGGTGTCATATGTGGTTTTTACATAAACCGCCCCTTCATAAGATCCCTCTTCTCGCACCCTCCATTAATTCCTTCATCTCTCTAACAGCCCTCTCAAGCCCTACAAAAACTGCCCTCGATATTATGCTGTGGCCGATGTAAAGTTGACCTGCGTTCACCTCAAGGCCTTCATCTGCTGCCGACTTAATTGACTGGAGGACTTTCTCAAACTCTTTATCCATCTTAGCTCCGCCAGAGATGGAATAAGAGCCTGTGTGGATTTCCACCATTTTTGCACCAATCTTTTTGGATGTCTCTACAACATTGAATTCCGGATTTATAAATAAACTAACCGGGATGCCTTTATCCTGTAATTTATTAACTGCAAGCTTCAGGGCTTCCATGTTTGACTTTACATCAAGTCCTCCTTCCGTGGTAAGTTCCTGTCGCTTTTCAGGCACAAACGTAACCATATCAGGCTTAACCTGTAATGCAATTGCAATCATCTCCTTTGTTGCAGCCATCTCAAGATTGAGTTCTACAGGAACAATTTCTCTCAGTAATTTCAAATCCCTGTCCTGGATGTGTCGCCTGTCTTCCCTTAAATGAATGGTTATGCCATCAGCGCCTCCGAGGACAACAGGGGTTACAGCCATTACAGGGTCAGGCTCTATGCCTCCCCTCGCCTGCCTCAATGTTGCTACATGGTCTATGTTTACACCTAAAATCATTTAATACCCCTCACCCCCGTATCAAGTACGGGGCAGGCTCTAACCCTCTCCCACAAGGGGAGAGGGAATTTATATTTTATCCCCATAAATCGCACGAGACCCATCTATCTTTTCTTGCTTCATGAAATGCTGGAAATTCGGTATTGCATGGCCCAAATCTTTTCGGGCATCTCGGGTGAAACGGGCATCCTGGAGGGATAATCACAGGGCTTGGGACATCTCCTTCGAGGATAATCCGTTTGGTCTTTTTCTCAGGTTCTGGCTCTGGAACTGCTGAAAGCAGGGCTTCTGTGTAAGGGTGAAATGGCTCAGTAAAAATGTCTTCTGTTTTTGCCAACTCTACAATCCTGCCAAGATACATTACAGCGACCCTGTGGCTGAAGTGTTCAATAACCTTGAGATTATGACTTATGAAAACAAATGAGAGGGCTGATTCTCTCTGAAGGTCTTCAAGGAGATTTATTATCTGGGCCTGAATAGAGACATCAAGGGCAGACAGGGGCTCATCAGCTATTATAAGTTTCGGGCTGACTGCGAGTGCCCTTGCTATGCACACCCTCTGTCTCTGGCCTCCGCTGAATTCATGGGGATATTTGTAAAGGGCATCCGCACCAAGTCCGACCCTCTGTAAAAGTTCAACGACCTTATCCCTGAGTTCTTTCCCCTTTGCGATTTTATGAATGACCAGGGCCTCACCTACTGCATCTATAACCCGCTTTCGTGGGTTAAGTGAGGCATAAGGGTCTTGAAAAATAATCTGGAGTCTCTTTCTTAAATTAAAGAGAACCTTGCCCTTTGCCCTGACCAAATCTATGTTATCAAAAAAAATAGCCCCTGCTGTGGGCTCTATCAGTTTTAAAATGACTCTTGCGAGAGTGGACTTGCCGCAGCCGCTCTCTCCAACAAGGCCAAAGACCTCTGCATCTCCAACTGAAAAACTGACACCATCAACTGCCCTGAGGATGCCACCACCTTTCACAGGAAAATATTTTTTAACTTCCTCAAGCCTGAGGAGTTTATTGTTCTGAGTACCGGGAGACTTAAGCATCATAATTCCATGGCCCTGATGCACCGGCTCAAATGGCCATCTCCTATATGTATAAGTTCTGGTTCTTTCGTGTAGCATTCCTTTATTGCGTACCGGCACCTCGGCGCAAATTTGCACCCCTCAGGCAGTTCACTCAATTTTGGCACCTGCCCTGGAATCGGCTTGAGTTTTATGCCCCTGCCTTTTGGGAGCGATTCAAGGATTCCCATTGTATAAGGGTGCCTCGGGTTAACAAAGAGTTCTTTTACATCAGCAACCTCTACAATCCTGCCTGCATACATAATGTTTACCCTCTGAACCCACTCTGCCACGATACCGAGGTCATGTGTTATCAGGAATAAAGACATGCCCCTTTTTTTCCTGAGGTCATCGAGAAGCTCCAGTATCTGAGCCTGTATAGTAACGTCCAGGGCAGTAGTTGGTTCATCTGCAATCAGGAGAGAAGGGTTGCAGGCTATTGCCATTGCAATCATTACCCTCTGTCTCATGCCCCCGCTCATCTGATGTGGGTATTCTCTTGCCCGCAGTTCAGGAGAGGGTATCTTTACTGCCTCCAGCAGACCCACCGCTTCTTTCATAGCCTCACGCCTGCCCATCCCTTTATGGGTCATAAAAACCTCTGCTACTTGATAGCCAACTGTAAATACAGGATTCAGGGATGTCATCGGCTCCTGAAAAATCATAGATATCTCCTTGCCCCTCAGTTCTCTCATCTCTGACTCGGTTTTAACCAGGATATCTTCGCCTTTGAATAAAATCCTCCCGGACAATACTGCATTTGCAGGCAGGAGTCTCATTATTGAAAGGGATGTTACTGTCTTGCCACAGCCACTTTCGCCTACAAGGCCAAAGACTTCACCCCTCTTCACCTGAAAACACACACCGTCTACTGCCTTAAGCAGGCCATTATCAGTCCCGAAGCGTCGGGATGAGGATGTGGCGAAAAAAATCTTAAGGTCTTCTACAGAAAGAAGGGGCAGAGATTCGTTGCGGAGTTGGACCATTAAACTGGCTACTCTTCTGTCTTATTGAGAAGCCTCATGTACAGCCTTGCCTCCTCCAGATTTGGATTCAGTTTGAGGGCATTCTCCCATTCCTCGACAGCAAGACCAACAAGGCCCTTCAAATAATAGGTAATCCCGAGCTGTACCCAGGCAGGGCCATATCGGGGGTTAACCTCCTTTGCCTTGCTGAATTGCAAAATCGCCTCTTCGTATAAGTTTTTGTTGCGCAGGGCAATGCCGAGCTTCGTAAGAACATCTGCAAGTTTTGGAGACAATTTGAGGGCCTTTCTGTACTCTTCGATGGCTTCATCGTTGAGCCCCATGTCAAGGTATTTATTGCCAAGCTCAAAGTGTTCGTTTGCTAATTTCCCGGCTGCAAAAGGATCAAGTGTAGCAGGGGTTGGGTGGGCTATCTGGGCTGCCTTAGAAAGGACATCCTGAGCCTTTTTAAACTTACCCATATCGTTGTATGTAACTGCAAGATTCAGGGCCACCTCGGTATATTTTGGATTTATTTTAAGGGCCTTCTCATAATGCTTCACAGCTTTCTCAAGCTCTCCTTTATGGCTATAAATGATTCCAAGTCTGTTGTGGACATCTGCATAGTCAGGGTTGATTTTTATGATATCTAACAGGAGGGGCTCGGCTTCGTTGTATCTGCCCTCTTCAAAAAGGTCCTTGCCCATCTGATACAACTCTAAAAGCTTGGCGTCCATTGTTCTCCCTTCATATACCAGGCTTATTCTTTTCTTGCATAAGTTTATTTGAATAAGTGATCTTTGTCAAGGATACCAAGTTGGTTCTATCTCTGATTCTGCGTATTAACCTTGACCTTAGAAGTCATCAATGCTAAAAAGAAGACATGAGTACCGCCATAAAGAGGTCACTGCTAATTTTACTGGCAGTTGTTTTAATCGCTGGGGTTATCTATGCGTACTGGAGTTTTTCAAGTTTCAAACAAAGGCTGCTTTTAGCCGCTTCAACAGAGACATCAAAATTTTTAGGCCAGAGATGCGACATAGGAGATATAAGCTTCTCCATTTCAGGTCTTTCCATCTCTGATATAAGGATTTATGATCCTGAAGGGTTTCCCACAGAGTCAGACAGAGAAAATTCGACAGGCTCATTTGGGCAACTCCTTGCGATAAAAAGACTTGAGATTAAGCCCTATCTGCTCCGCATTCTCAGGGGGAAACTCGACTTTAAAAGAATATATTTAAAAAGCCCCAATCTTACTCTGAGAAGGGCTGCAGATGGCAGCATGAACATCTCAGAGAAATTGAGGGAATTCCTATTAAAGGAAGAGGTTCGGGCATTTTCAATTGGAGAGTTCAGGATAGGAGATGGCAATTTTGCATTTGAGGGAAAACAAAGTGTCAGGATAAAAGATTTAGTCTTCTCGATAAAAGGACTCTCGCCTGTAAAAAAAGAGGCCTCTTTCGCTGGTTCTTTTAACTACGATGAAGCTACTGTAAGAATTGAAGGCACAACTTTTCTACCTGTAGAAAGGACACTGCATGCAAGGGTGTCATCTGATGGTATCAAGCTTCATGTGCTCGGCGAATTGTTTAAGAAATTAGAAATTGATCTTGAAAAGACAAAGACGAGATTTGATGCCGAGATATTTATAAGCCCTGAAAGGATTGATGCTAAGGGGAAAGCAGAACTCAATAGCCCTTCCCCACTGCCCTTTAAATTTTTTAAACCATCCCGCAGAATTGCGGGACTAAAGCTAAACTTTGACATTTCTTACAGTATTAAAGACGATGCCATTAAGATAGAGGACTCAACCATAACAGCAGGAGAAATAATAAATGCCTCTATAGAGGGCTCTGTAAGGGAAGTCAGAGGAAAAGCCTTTTATAACTTCAACCTTACCAGTCATGACATCATCCTCTCTGACCTGAAGATTCTTCCTGACTATAAAACAAGCGGCAGGGTCTCCGCATTAAACATATCTTTTAAGGGAAACCTCTCAGAGAAATTAATCGAAATAAGCGGTTCTGCAGATTTCCGCGATGTATCGATTGAAGGGAGAGACATCAGTGCCGACAGGATAAACGCTGCAATTGAATTAGGCTTAAAAGGATTGGGAGGAAAATCGTCAGGGATTTTAAAAGTCTCGGCATACAATTTAAATCTCCACGACAAGAATAATCAGAAAATCCATGTAGGCCAACTCTCAGCAACTGTTAATAGCGATTTTTTAAAGGCGCCAATAGACGGCAGGGTAGAATTTAAAATCAATGACTTTTCATCAAAAAAACTCAGCCTCAAAAAGCTCTCCGGGGAGAGTGGTTTTTCTTATATTGACAATAAAGCTACATTCTCCAACCTGAGCGTTTCTTCAGAAAAATTTGACCTTAAGGCCAGCGACCTTTCTATTGCGTTTCCCTTAAAAGACAGGCAGACAGCAATAGCGCTAAAAAAAGGGGCTGCCGCACTTGTAGAAGAAGGAGTAAAAATAAAAGATATGGACTTGTCAGGAAGCTTTAAAATCGAAGATTCGCTGGGGCGAAAAGATGGAGATGCCACGCACGGTAAGTTTGAATTTTCAGTCAGAAGCCTAACAGTCAAAGGAACTGAAATAGAAAACATCAGGGGCTCTGTAAATGTCCTGCTCAAAGATAATGATGTAACCTTCCAGTCAGCAGGCCAGATTGGAAGCATAGCAGCAGCTATCTCAGGAAGCATCACCAGTCGTAGACTCTCCTCCAAAGGCGGATCCGCCGAAGGCGGAGACTCTACGAGTCCTACTTTAAAAGCATCTGAATCAGTCGAGGCCGATAAGCCTGAAAGGCACATAAGGCTTTCAGTTACAGTGCCTGAAGCAGGTCTTTCAAGGATTCAGGAATCCCTCTGGCACTTTCTTCCAGAAGCCGTCCAGTATGCGAAACTCGCGGGCAGTGCAGGTCTTAAGGCAGACATAGAAATATCGGATAGGGTAAAGGCTCTCTCCGGAGAGATTTTTCTAAAAAGAGTTGTTTTCAATGCGGAAAACAACGAATACATAATCGGCCCTGTGGACGGTATCATACCTTTAATCGCCGGTGATGAGGAGTTAAGTCTGGAAAGGGCATCAGATGGCCCTTTTGAAAAAAAAGTTGAAACTGCCATCAAGCACTACAGAGGTTTCACAAAGGGAAAAGTCGGTACGACTCGATCCCGAGATGATGGCGAGATAATCATAGGTGCTGTAAAATATGGCCCGACAATCCTCGATGATGTGAAGGTCTGGCTGAAAGCAGGGCTTAATACTTTGAATATCAAAAGAATAAGTGCTAATATGTTTGGAGGTCAGATTTATGGTTCAGCAAAGATAGATGTTAGAAAGGGTTTTAGTTATACAGGTGATTTTGTCTTATCCGACATAAGTCTCACAACAATCTGTGATGAGCTTAAACCAATAAGAGGTTATATCTCTGGAAGAGTAGACGGCCTGATGAAATTCAAAGGTGAAGGGACGAAATTCAAAGGGCTTATGGGAATAATGGAACTCAGGGCCAGAAAGTCGGAAAAAGAGCCCATGAAGATAAGCAGGGAATTTCTGCAAAAAGTTGGAGGGAGCGCTGTAAAAAAAGTCCGCCTTACCGACAGATATTATGACCGCGGAGTTATGACCTGCTATATGCAGGACGGCTATCTTGTATTTAAGGAGTTAGAGATTTCCCATAAGAACTTCCTGGGTTTTACAGACCTCTCGGTTAATGTTATGCCTGTGCACAACAGGGTTGCCCTCGATGACCTTTTATGGAAGATTAAGACTGTAATCGAGCGTGCCTCTGATGCAGGCACGCCGAGGATTGAGTAATCAAGCAATTTAAACTTAATGGAGGTGCTGAATGTTTAAAATATTTTCCAAAAATCTCAGGTGGGCATTAGGCTTTTTGATTTTCAGCATAGTATCATGTGCAGTAATTACGGTAAATATTTATTTTCCTGAAAAAGACGTAAAAGCCGCTTACCAGAAACTCGAGGAAGAGTTGATGAAACCAGAAAAAACAGAGGAAAAACCAATCGAAGATTCGCCGGGGCGAAAAGAAGGCAAGCCTGAGAGTAAACGCGATACATTTAATTACTATGCGTTAAGCCTTGTTTCAGTGGCTTATGCGCAAGACGGAGGACAGATTGCAGAGCTGATAAAGAAAATGCCGGATGTTGTTCAGGCGTACAAGGAGATGGGCGCCAGGGCACAGGACATTGACAGGCTCAGAAATACAGGTGTTGTTGGAGAAGGAAATAATGGCCTCTTATCAATAAAGGGAAACGTCAGTAAAGGGGACATGGACCTTATAGATGCTGAAACCCGCAACAGGACAACAGTAATCAGGGGCATGGCAAAAGCCATCCTGAGAATAAACAGGGTTCCAGAAAAACAGGAAAATCTCAACCAGGTTCTTCCTCAGGCTGCATCTTCATTTGCTTCGACAAGAAGGGATACAGCCAGACCTGGCTGGTGGGTACAGCTTCCTGACGGCAGATGGGTGAAAAAGTAAAATCAAATTTGCCACCTATCTAAACCCTAACTTGCTCAGTATAAAGCCGAGGTATTTGTTTATAAAATTGTCTCTTGAAAGAAAAGGGAGAATAGGCCTTTTTCTTGTGCCGAGGGTGTCAAGAATTGCACTAATCTCTTTATTGTTAGCGTTTAATTTCAGGCCCTGTCGGAACGCCTCTATGGCCTCTCCCATTTTGTTTGCCTTTAGGTAAACTTTTCCAAGGTTAAAGTAAAGTTCAGGGGTTTCAGGTTCCCTCCCAATAGCCTTCTTGCAAGAAACAATAGCTTCATTCACTGTCCCACGCTCAATGGCAGAACAAAGGGCGAAAAAGGATTGGTATTTTGGATTCTGGGGTTCTATTTCAAAGGCTTTTTGAAACTGGGCGAGGGCATTCAAGGTATTTCCTTTTCTCAGAAAACTAATACCCTTTGAGTAAAATTCCTCAGCTCCCATTTTTCCTGTGCAATTCCATACCCATTAACCAAATTATACATTAAAATTAAAAAGTATAAAAATCTAAACCTGCCCTGACGATAGATAAATAAAAAAGGGCGGTTTACCACCGCCCTTTTTTATTGTGTCAGGCCACCGGCCTAACAACTCCTGGGGGTTCAGCCACCGCCGCCGCCTGAAAAGCCCCCGAAGAAATTCACTGGATTTATCTTTCTTAGATCTTTGCTCCCACAGTAAGGACATTCGCTCTCTTTAATTTCACCCTCTGATTTTAAAGTAGCAGCAAATTGTCTTCCACACTTGAGACAGATACAAACATGTTGTGGCATCAGGTAGACCTCTTATATTATCTTGCTACAGCCAGTTAGAAGCATAAATACTTTAGCATTTTCAAGTGCCTTTTGTCTATACCAGTTTCAAAAAAAGCTGCCTTTTGGCCCAGAATTTTAATTTTTTTCTTATATTTCAATGGGTTAGGAGTTTTTTGCGATAAAAACTCGGGGAATTTAATTAAACCGGGCATGGAAAGGCTTCAATTTACCTAAAAACGTTTATTTTGACGGAGTTATATTATTCCGACCGCTCTTCTGATACCCTTCATTGTCTCAGCAGCCACTTTTCTTGCCCTATCAATACCAGCCTGAACAATATCCTCAAGAACACCTGGTTTCTCCAGAAAACTCTTCCTTTTATCCCATATGGGATCCAGAACCCTGAAAAGATTTTTTATCAATATGTCCTTACAATCAAGGCAGCCAATACCTGCAGTGCGGCATCCCTTTACAACCTCTTCCTGCTCCTCCTTTGTAGAAAATATTTTGTGGAGATGAAACACAGGGGAAAGCTCTGGCTCACCGCGGTCTGTCCTTTTTACTCTCGCAGGGTCTGTCATCATTGTCTTAATCTTTTGCTTGACTTCCTCAGGGGTATCAGAAAGATAAATGCAATTGTCATAACTTTTGCTCATCTTTCTGCCATCTATGCCAGGCACCTTGGGAAACTCTGTTAAAAGCCCTTCCGGCTCCAGAAGAATTTCTCCATACAGAAAATTAAACCTCCTGGCGATCTCCCTTGTAATCTCCAGATGTGGAAGCTGGTCTATGCCAACAGGCACATATCTGGCCCTGTAAATTAAAATATCAGCAGATTGTAGCACTGGATAACCTAAGAAGCCATATGTCCCGAGGTCCTTATCTTTGATTTCCTGGAGCTTTTCTTTATAGGTAGGCACCCTTTCAAGCCACCCGAGGGGTGTGATCATGGAAAGAAGCAAATTTAGCTCTGCATGTTCAAGAATCCGGGACTGAATAAAGATGGTTGATTTTTCAGGGTCAAGGCCTGCTGCAAGCCAGTTAATGAGGACATCCTGAATACTGGCCTTTATTTGTGATGTATCAGCATACTGGGATGTGAGGGCATGCCAGTCTGCAATGAAATAATAACACTCATAGCTATCCTGAAGTCTGACCCAGTTCTGAAGGGCACCGACAAGGTTTCCGAGATGAAGCTTTCCGCTCGGCTGCATACCGCTCAATACCCTATCCACATCAGCCTCCAAGTAAAAGATTCCTGAGGAAAATAATTATAGGGAAAATGATGTAATCTGTGATGCGAAAAAATATAAGTGCTATTAGTATTAAAAAGCCGTAAGGTTCGAGCCTGCTGTATGCAACTGCCTGCCTGGGAGGCAGAAGCCCCATGAGTATCTTGCTTCCGTCGAGTGGTGGGATGGGAAGCAGATTAAATACAGCAAGGCCAATGTTTAATACAATGCTGAGCTTAACCATTATGGCCAGAGGGATAAAGACCTTTTCCCCGAATATGCTCTCAGGTGAAACAGTAATGCTGGCAAGCAGCCTGAATACAATCGCTGCTATTATTGCAATTATCATGTTTGCGGCTGGCCCTGCAAGGGATATCCACATCATATCGCGCTTCGGGTCTTTAAGATTATATGGATTAACAGGCACTGGCTTTGCCCACCCGATCATTCGCGTGAATACAAAGACCAGCGTCCCTATGGGGTCGAGGTGCTTTATCGGATTAATTGTAAGCCTTCCGGCAAGCCTTGCTGTAGGGTCTCCAAGCCTGTCTGCAACAAGCCCATGGGCAAGCTCATGGAATGTGACTGCAATCAATATTGGAGGCGCAAGAAGGGCAATCTCTCGGATAATTCTGGCAATATCCAAATCCAATTATCTGACCTTTATAAGGACTTCATCGGGATTTACCATGTCTCTCCAAAATATAGGTCTTATAGGACCTATATTCTCTAAATAGGGTGCAGGATTTGATCAATCACTGTCCTTGCCACAACAAGGGGGTCTATAAAGGCACTGTCCATATCCTGCTCGATGTCTCTCTTATTTGAGAGATAGGTAATCCTATCCTGCATCCTGTCACGCAGATAGCTGAGATATTCAGGCTCCCTTGATGGTTTATATTTCTTATCATAATCAGCACCGAACAGCTCATTGCCATTCTTGGGAAGAAGAAGCCCTTCGAATTTCTTCCACTCTCTCCATTCAATATTTCCTCTAACAAGTTCAGTCACGATTGTGAGAGAGAGTTCCTTTGGAATATCAATTAGATTTCCAGGAAGACCAAAGGCATGTGTGTTCATAATATAACATTCGGTGCCGAGCTTGAAAAATTTTTTGAATTGCTGGCAATCCACCATAAGTGGATGCACCCTGAAGGGGTTGGCAAAGGGTTCAATGACCAACCTTTCCAGTTCCCGGGGGTCAACATTTTCAACACCTTTGGCACGCATTGTGCTTAAGGATGCACCCATAGCGACTGCGAGTCCTACAGAATTAACCTTACATATAGGTGGAAGGCTTGTGTCTTTCTGAAGCCATATAACCATACCAGGCCTCTCGCAGAAATCTGCATGGTTGAACATATCCCTCGACTTCAGGCAGCGGCCGTTGTCATTCCTTATATCCTCACAGACCATCTTCCTTTTACCATCTGGAAGTAGCGTGGTGCCCACATTCTGTGCTGAATAGAAATATTTGATATCAGGGTCATCAAATTTAACAGCATCTGTCTTATCAAAAAGGGTTGGCTCAAGGGCAACAGTAAAGTTATGCTCAAGGTCTATCAGAAATGCATCATCATGAATAACAGTCACCTTCTCGTTCTTTTTCAATGTCCCTGCATGGTCATGACTATTCGTGATCGAAGACTTCCCAGAACCTGAAAGGCCGAAGACAGCAACAGGAGGCTTATTACCTATTTTCTTGATCCCTCCATGGCAGGCGACCATGTTCTGGCGGACACCTATAGTCCAGCCAAGGGTCAGCGTTCCTTTTTTCCTCTCACCAAAATATCTCAGTCCGAGGATTGCGATACAGTTCTGTTCCTCATCAATAATAACAAGGCCGTTCGGGAAATCAGGGTGGGACCATTCAGGGTCTGCAAAGACGAGTATATCAGGCTCATCTAAGACCCTCGATTTCCTGTAAAGACCGCTCCACGGCTCCATCCATGGGGTGAAGTTTATCCCCCAGTCAAGCATATTCTTTGCATCCGTTTCAGGGCTTAAAAGATGTGCCTTGACCATAAAGTCAGGATGAAGCCCAACGATCCCTTCAAGCCACAGTCCAGGGCGTCGATTAAAATTGTAAATCGCCTCGCCTAAGATACTGAGGAATCTATCCTTTTCCCTGCCCATCTCTCTGACCAGGCGCCTCGCCCTCGCTGTGCGGCCCACTATACCGCCGTCATTCGAGACAAGTACCTTTGCATTCTTTGGGAGTCCAAACTGTTCAGGCCCGTACATTGGATGTGATGTTACAACAACCTCAGGCTGTTTGATAGCCAGTTTGTAAAGTTCAACCATCGTTGTTTTTCTTACAGAATTTGCAAAAAGAGCACCCTCAATGTATGCCCTCCACGATGAGCCTGGAATCTTATGTCTGCTTGCCATCAATTCTCTCCTTTAATTATTATAATCGAAACGAATAGGCTGAGTCAGCAATTTTAAAATAACCTGCACTAAGCCCTGATTATCCTAAGGGCAATCTCCCCCCTGTTTGCTATCAAGACTTTTTAAACATAGTTAAAAACTATAATTTTTTAAAGCCTCCTTTGTCAAGCAAATCCCCTGACCATAATCCTATGACTAACGCAAAGTTAAGAGTTGGAGGTCTTGAGTTTCTCCGAACTATATACTTTGGTTCCAAGAATCCTTGACCGTCTTTTGAAGATTAGGATAGACTATTGAAGGAAACTCGTTGCGAGTCGATTCTGACAGGATTGCCGATGTAGCTCAGTGGCAGAGCAGTCGATTCGTAATCGACTGGCCGAGGGTTCGAGTCCCTCCATCGGCTCCACCTGTATCCTGGCCAAAACGGCATCTATTTGTAACGTCGCTTTTGAGATTGTAGGGGTGGGCGGTTCATGAACCGCCCCTACTTAGGCAGACAGTCGTCTCTAAAACAGCAACCTAATTGGTCGCAATAATTTCTGGCTGTGCCAAAGCAGGGGAAATTACCTTCAGCGATCTGAATCGAGTGGACAAGAACTTCTTTCTTCATCCCTATCTTGGGTTTTACTCCCAACTTCTTTGCCCTCTCTTTTAGTTCTTTTTGCGTCATTTCTTCTCCTCCCTCCTTTGCTTTTGCAGACGGATTAATTTATTTCCGAGATAAGATATCTACCTAATTCCTCAAATCGTTCTTTATTCTTCTTATAAAAAGGCAGTAAACTCTGATACTCTCTTACCTTAGCCGCATCTTTTATTTCTGTAATTTGAATGTCTTTGGGTAGTCTCTTTTTAATATTATGATAGGCGCCAATAAAAATAATTCCTGTTTCGCCATGATTTAAGGTTTCATCTATTCTTTTGGCTATATAATTATCTCTCTTATTTAAGAGCATACTTTTGACCACCTTATATCTTATAAATGCTATTATTTTCCGTGTAATTGACTTTGCCTGAGTTATGGCAAGTAACCTATCCCGCTCTTTCTTAACCAGCTTAAAAACCTCTGTCTTAACTAAAACAGCTCCTCTCTTAAGGAGACTTAAAACCAACTCATGATTTCTACTTCCAGTTGTAGCTATTTCCTCAACTATTTTCCGTCCCATCTCACCTCCGACAACCATTCCATCCTGGTATATTTTCATACCTGATACATCTACAGATTCAAAATAATGTGATATAGCATCCCAGAAGCCTTCAACTGTGCTTTTGTGCTCTTCCCAAACCTCTTCTCCTAAGTCCGCAATACCTCTCTTGGTTATCTCTTTTGCTATAGAGCCGAGATCAGCACTTGTATGAATAACTGGGACATATAAAAGGGTTCTCATATGTTAGTGTGATAAATTATGCTAACTTTTTAGCCTTTATAATCAGGTTTGCTGTTTTCTTGCGTAAAATTGCTATTGTATGACAATTCTTGCAATCTAAATTTTCACTCTTATAATCATGGCAAGAAAGAAGCACATCTACTTCCTTCACTAATTCTTCAGCAAATCTTGTCTTCTCCGAAATATCTTTGGTTTTATTAATTTTATCTGTGAGTTTCTTTATTGCTGACTCTTGCTTCTGGAATATTGGACAGTTCATCCCCGCACTAAAATTTTTAGTGTGGGGGTGAATTTTTGGCTCTTCTTTATGCATCGTTTTCTCCTGTGAGATCCCTCGCTTCGCTCGGGAGAAATTCGGCCTTATGACTTATGTCGCTTTGCTCCATAAGTCATGGCCTCATTTACATCAAGTCCCCTAAAGGCCCTAATTTTAAATTAAGATCTTCATCTTTAAGCCCAAAAATCTCTTTCAGTTCTTGCATCTTATTTTCTAATTTCATTAGGGTCTCACCAATTCGCTCGATCTCTTCTTCAGTTAAAGAGCCTGCCTCTACCCTTCTCATTGCCTGTTTTTCCATTAGTTTTCTAATTAACTCCACAAGAGTAAGGACTAACTTTGCCAGTCCTTTCTCTACATTTTTAGGATCAATATTAATCCTCTCATTCTCAGAATCTTTTGCTTCCTCAGGTTCTTTTACAGTTATTACTATAGATGCTTTATCCATTTTACCCCCACACCTTTTATTTATCCCACACCTAATTCATAGGTGCGGGATCAAGTCGGCTCCTGCATAGGGCCTTCAATCGGAGCACCCCGTAAACGCTCCATAGTCTCTACAGAACTGACTAAAACTTTTAACCCTAAATATATTAGATCCACATCTGCAACAGAAATAACAATATCTCCTGATACCACCGCACCCTTATCCAAAACCCTATCCAAAACTTCTAAAAGGGTTACATCTTTTGATTTTGTAATAACATTATCCATTTCAATCGCCAGTGGTTACGAAATTATAAGGTGGCCAGGGGCCTGTGCAATCAAAAAAGAGCCCTCTGCCTTTATATTGTGCTTTAAGAATATCTACTACACTAATAAAATCGCTTATTTTATCTTTGTAAACTAAAAAGGCAGAGTTTAGAATCATGTCATTTTCTCTTTCAGTGACTTCTTTTGGTAATAATTTATTGATACGTGTTTTGAGGCTTTGTTCTCTAAGCCTGTCAAAACTATATTGGCCATACTCATTTATCTTTTTATTCACTGCTATGTTTAGCAATTCTTCTTTTTTCTTCTTTGAAAAAAATGCCTTGCCTGGCGAAGAAGCACTAATTTCTTTACTTATCTTTAAGAGGGCTTCATCTTCCTGAATGAGATTCTCCTTTAATTTCTCTATATCACAGTAAATTTTAACCCCCCATTCCTCTTTGCCTTCTAAGTGCTTTAATTTTGTTTTAAGTTCTTCTGCGTGTTCTTCAAACATTGCCTTTAGGTTATCTTCATTATTAAACAAAGTTGCAAACTTAAAAGGAACTACACATATATCTCTCATGACTTCTTCTATTATCCTCTCATGAATACCTACCTTTGTTTTAATCCATTCTAAATTAGTCAGGTTATTCTTCAGATTCTCCTCATTAAATTCGCTTTCTGTAACTTTACTGACTACAGCATAAAGACCTTTATGGTAAATAAAATATACCCCTATGCCAAAATCTTTGGTGTGCAAATGATGTGGAAGTGAATTTGTAACACAATATAAATAGATAAGGTCTTTTATAGTTACTTCCATATTCATATATCCCTTTATCAAATTATTTGGTTAGGCTGAGCTGTTCTTTTCGCTCATAAGATTCAACTTCTAAAGCCTCGTTTAGTTTAACAGTATAGATGTTTCTATCCTGCACCCTCGTCGGAAGTCCAAGAGATTTTATAAATGAACTCTCCTCATATACCTCCGCTTTAGTCTCCCAACCATCACTATCCTTTGCCGCCTTAATTACCTCTACATCCTTGACACCAATGGTCTTTTTCAAAAACTCAACAACTGCTTTTCTGACATCTTCAATATTAGCCATTTTCACACCTCCTCTTCTTTTGCCTTTCTAATCGCACTCAACCGTGCTAAAAGTTCTTCTTCCTGCTTCTCATATTCCTCCTCGTTTATCTCATCCATCTCAAACCGTAATTGTAATTCCATAAGTTTTTCTTTTATACGACCTTCATCAGAAACTTCCTTTTCTGCTACCTCGTTAATTTTCTTACCCAACCAAATTACGCCTTTCAATGGCGCAAGTAATATGTCATCAATTAAAAACATCTCTAATATTTCCCAGTTTCTATTACTAAGTTAACGAAATTAAACGGCGGCAGTGTTCCCACATACTTAAATTTTATTTTATCGCCATATTTTGTATTGAGTTCCTCAACCTTTTGGTCAAACTCTGGTTCTTTGTCTTTTTTGACTAAAAAGGCGGCATTAAAAATCATCAACTCACCATAGGTATTATTAGTCTTAACTTCTACTGCTAAAGGTGATAGGGTATTTAATATATCTCCTTTGCATTTCTCCTTTTCCTTTTCTGACGCTGCCTTAACCCTTTCTCCTATCTCCATGCGTTGATAATATGTCTTCTCAGGAGGCAGTGCTGCGAGTTTTTCTTTTAACAGCCTTATGTCTTCATATTTTCCTAAGATGTCTTTATAAATAACCTCCTCTTTAAATATTGCTTTTAACCCGAGTTCTTTCTTGCCTTCCATATTTTTTAATGAATCTACAAATCTATCATATTCTCTTTCTAATATCTTTCTTACTCGTGTTTCATCTTCATCTTCAGTAATTGTGGCGAATCTTACTGGCAAAACTGTATAAGTCTTCATTACCTCTTCAATAACTCGCTCATGAGGAATTAGATTTTCTCTTGAGAGAGAATATTTTTTAACCGGAGAATTGCTCACCACTGCAGCAATATCATTAAAACAGATAGTATATATTTCATCGCCTCTTCCCCCAATCCCTAACGGGCCAAAAGTCTTTGTAACATCGGCTGCTATTATGCAATAAATATATTTGCCCTCTTTCACAGCTACTTCCATCTATTTCTTACTCTCATCAGCACTTGCTGCTACCAATGCTCCCTTTGCTACGCTTCTTAATGGTTGAGATGCCATCCTCACAGAGCCAACTGGAATAGGTAGTTTCAGTTGGTCTAAAAGCTGTTTAAATCTCTGGCTAAAACCTTTGGGAAGTGAAGTGCCTCCGGATAAGACGATAGTTATAGGCTTGACTATACGCGGCATTCGCCTCGCCCTATTAAACTCTTGCTTTATATTCTCAAT